>CADCPE010000089.1 GCA_902803275.1 uncultured Erysipelotrichaceae bacterium | reverse complement strand
TTTATCGTGGCAAAGGATATTCTGGAAAAGATCGAACACAAGTTCAAGGTCCGGGATCGTGTCAGCAATGGTGATGGCTCAAAGGAAGAGACCTTCAGACCGGCTGAATACAGAGATTTCTGCATTATCGTAGACCGCAAAACCAATTTCGATCTCTATAAGCAGATCCTGTCCTACTACAACATTCCGGTAGCCATCGAAAGAGATGAAAACATGTCTTCTTCCGATCTTTCGATTGCGATCAAAGCGATATTCGTATTGCTGACATGCATGAATGAAGGAAGGATAGATAATGATGATTTCCGACATGCCTTTGCTTCGCTGGCCAGAAGCTTTCTTGTGGAAATGAAAGACAGCGATCTGTATGACATCGTCAAAAAGGACAGCTATGAATCGAGCGGATTATATCAGAAGCTGTTAAGACTATCGCAGGATATAGAAACAAAAACCATCGCCGGTATTCTTGATGAAGCCGCAAGTGAGTTTGATATTTATAGCAGGATAAACCGGATCGGACAGGTCAAAGAGAATCTGGTCAAGATGGACTATCTTTATCAGCTCGCTCACGATCTTAATTCCGTAGGCTATGATTATGAGAAATTCAGTGAATATCTGACAAACGCTTTTGATCAGAAAGAAGAAAATGACATCACGTTCAACATCGATAACGATGAAGAGAATGCAGTCAGGATCATCAACATCCACAAATCCAAAGGTCTGGAATACAAGATCTGTTACTTCATCGGTCTGGATGTTGAATTCAATAAGGGGGATGTTAAAGACAGGATCTCTTTCACGAAGGATCTGGGCATCGTTCTGCCGGTGATGATCGAAGGCAGAGGTCTTAAGGACACGATCAAAAAAGAAGTATTCAAATATGAATACAATAAAGACGATATCAGCGAAAAGCTCAGACTTTTATATGTCGCCCTGACCAGAACAGAAGAAAAAATGATCCTGGTCGGTCCTTTGCAGGATGAAAGCGAAGGAAGCGTTGCCGGCAAGGAAATGGTGCCTGATCTTACAAGACTTGAATTCTCCTGCTTCAAGGATATGCTGGATGCGGTTTATGAAGACATAAGTCAGCGCATTATTGACCTTGATCTGTCGGATTATAGCTTCACGAAAGACTATCAGACCAAGAAGGTCGATCTGTTTGCGGATATAGATCCGGATATGAACGGATCTATCGATCTGATCAGAATAGATAGAATCGAACCGGAAAAGATCGAACATTCAAGCTTCTCCAAGGATTCGGGACTCATCTCTATCGATACGCTTAAAAAGATGGAAATGGGAACCAGACTGCACTATTATCTGGAGACGCTAGATTTCAATGACCCTGATTATTCTTTGATAGAACCTCAGTACAGAAATTATATAAAGGATTTCATGGATTCCGACCTTATGAAAGATGTCAAAAACGGCAAGGCCTACAAGGAATATGAATTCATCTATGAAGACAACAGGGAAGAAAGACACGGATTCATAGATCTTCTGATGGAGTATGATGATCACTTTGACATCATCGACTACAAGACCAAGAATATCGATGATGAGCATTATGATGAACAGCTTAACGGATACAGAAGGTACATTGAATCGGTAAGCAATAAAAAAGCAGATTGTTACCTTTACAGCATCCTGGATAATGAATACCGCAAAGTCTAAACTGCTTAGTGGGAAAGAATATAATCCTGGTCGATGAGATTGATGAGATGATCACCGATCCTTTCGGTATCGTTGTAGAACTTAAGATAGTCAGTTCCGGAAGTACCCGAAAGTTCATTGTTGTTGAGTCTGGTTATATAGATATTGGTCATGTGCTGAGAAAGGGAATCGATGTTTGCTTCCATCTCTTTGATCTCCTTTGAGAGTTTTCTTTTTCCGCTCTTGTAGGAGATGAGCACAAGCAGATAGAGATTGTTTATGAGCCTTCTCATGGCTTCAATCTCAGCCAGAAGTGTCTTTGAGAAAGCGGAATTGCTGCTAGAGAGATTGTGGGCATATTCAACGATGTTTTCCGCGTAGTCGCCGATTCTTTCCAGATCGGAAATAGCCTTGTAGGTTGTAGAAAGATATTTAAGATCCTTCCCGCTTACTTTTCCGGACTGAACGATCTTCAATACCAGATCGACAAGATTTTCATTAAGGAAGTTGAGTTCCTTTTCATTTTTAACGAAATCTTCCTCTGTTTCAAAATTCAGGGTCTTGATCATATCGACAGCGATATTGAAATTCTGAATCGCGATGTTGGACATGTTTTCGATCTCCTGCTTGATCTGATCGACTGCGACCGTAGGAGTGCTGATCATGTTTTCATTCACATAGTAGAAGTGTTCGATGTCATTCTGGACAGGTTCGTCTTTGATCAGCCTTTCCGTAAAGGCTACGAGCTTTTCGGTGAAAGGCAGCGCTATCACAACAGAGGCGATATTGAATATGGTATGAAACATCGCCAGCTGGGTATGCGGAGCATCAGGAAACATACTGGAGATCATCGTTCCGTAGGTCGTTTTTCCGCTTGTCAGCAAAGAAAGAAGGATATCGCTTAAGTAGACGAGTGCAACTCCTCCAACATTGAAGATGAGCTGCAGTAGTGAGGTCCTTTTGGCATTGACGCTGTCGGATTTTGCTCCTGCCAGCATGCCGGTCACGCAGGTACCGACATTTGCACCGAGGGTAAGATAGATGCCCTGAGAGATGCTGATCAGTCCGGCTGCGACCATGGTGATGGCGATTGAAGTGAGCGCAGAAGAACTCTGTATGAGTGCAGTCAGAAAGGCACCGATCAATATCAGCAGGAAGGAGGACTGGAGTGTCGCGATAAAATCCTTGAGCTGCGGGTATTGGGCAAATCCGGACATTGCACCGGACATTGTGCTGAGTCCCGCAAAAAGAAGTCCGAGTCCTGTCAGGACATTGCCGATGATCCTGACTTTTTCTTTTCTGGAAAACATCGTAACGAAAACGCCAAGGCCGGCCAAAGCAGAAAACAGCACACTGAGAGAGATCTCACTGTCACCGAACATGCCCAAGGCAACCAGCTGACCGGTAAGAGTCGTTCCGATCTCGGCACCAAAGATGATCGTCGCTGCCTGAAGCAAAGAGATGATCTTGGCGTTGACAAAACCGATCGCCATTACGGTTGTTGCACTTGAAGACTGTATGACTACCGTAGCGGCTGCACCGATCAGAACGCCTACGATCTTGTTGTTGGAGACCTTGGCTAGCAGCTGTTTCATTCTGTCGGAACTGGCAGCTTCAAGATTGCTCGACATGATATCGCATCCTGTAAGGAAGATGCCGATCCCGGCAAGCAGCTGGAGCAGGCCGATAAAAATACTGTTATTTTCCATTAGAATAACTATATAACAACAAAGCGAAATCTGCATATAAATCGATAAAAACTTCCTTTATAAAAGTGAAGTTTTACAGCAGTTTCTTCAGCGCTTGAAATGTTTCATCGGATATTACATGTTCGATGCGGCAGGCGTCATCCTCGGCGGTGTTTTGACAGACGCCCAGCTTGATAAAGCAGGCCGTCAGGACCTCATGCCTTTCATAGATCTTTCTGGCGATTTTTTCTCCTTCGGGAAGCAGAGTTATAAGGCCGTTATCGTCCATTGATATATAGCCGTTACTGCTTAAGTTTTTCATGGCTCTTGAAACCGATGGCTTGGAATAATTCATTTTCTTTGCTATATCGATCGATCTTACGGAACCTTTTTCATTAGACAGGATCAATATCGTTTCCAGATACATTTCGGCAGATTCTTGAATAGTCATAGTTATATCCTCTGCATAATATTCTATAAAATCATCGATTAGTTAGCAAGTGCTAACTGAAAATTTCATAAACTCTTGACAGGTTAGTTAAAACTAACTAGAATATAGACGATAGTTAGGAAAAACTAACAGAAAGGGGGCTGTTTCTGATGATGCCATTAACATTTGCGGAAGTTGGAGAACAGAACGTGATCAAAAGGATCACAGGAAAACCGGAAACCAAAAAACACCTTGAAGATATGGGATTTGTGGTAGGTTCAATAATCTGTCTAGTTTCCAAATTTGGAGAAAACGTCATTGTGAACGTCAAAGACACGAGGATCGCGATCTCGGCGGAAATGGCCACAAAGATCTACGTATAGGAGGGGACGGATGACATTAAGAGAAGTTAATATCGGTGATACCGTAAGAGTCAGGAAGCTTAATGGCGAAGGCGCTGTTAAAAGAAGGATCATGGACATGGGTATTACAAAGAACACTGAGATCTATGTACGAAAGGTTGCACCGTTAGGTGATCCTATCGAAGTAACGGTCCGTGGTTATGAGCTGTCGCTGCGTAAAGCCGACGCTCAGATGGTTGAAGTTGAATCAATAGAAGGGGAATAATATGAAAATTGCACTAGCAGGTAACCCTAACAGCGGCAAGACGACATTGTTCAATGCTCTGACCGGTTCCAATCAGTATGTCGGCAACTGGCCTGGTGTCACCGTTGAGAAAAAAGAGGGTAAATTACAGAAATACGAAGGCGTAACGATCACTGACCTTCCGGGTATCTATTCACTTTCACCTTATACTCTGGAAGAAGTCGTTGCACGTAATTATCTGATCGATGAAAGACCGGATGCGATACTGAATATCGTCGATGGAACCAATCTGGAAAGAAATCTTTATCTGACGACGCAGCTTGTCGAACTGGGGATCCCGGTTGTCGTAGCTGTCAATATGATGGATCTTACAGAAAAAAACGGTGATAAGATCGATCTGAAAGCTCTTGAGGAACAGATGGGCGTCAAATTCGTGAATATCTCAGCTTTAAAGGGAACGAATATCGACGCGGCTGCCGATGCGGTAGTCAAGGCGGCAAACGGTCAAAGACCGATCCCGCAGCATACTTTCTCAGGACCTGTCGAACATGCTTTGGCACATATCGAAGAGGCTACCGTGCATTCTCTTCCGGAGGAGCAGCAAAGATGGTATGCGATCAAGATCTTTGAAAGAGATGAGAAGGTAATGGAGAATCTCAACCTTGCCGAAAATGTTAAGAAACATATCGAAAACGATATCGTCAATGTTGAAAAGGAAATGGATGATGATGCCGAAGCGATCATCACCAATGAAAGATATATCTATATCGGCAATCTGCTTAAAGGCATCTACAAAAAATCAGCCGTAAACAATCAGACGATCTCTGACAGGATCGATAAGATCGTTACGCACCGTTTCTTCGGTGTTTTGATCTTCATCGGTATCATGACGTTTGTCTACTGGCTGGCGATGGGACCGTTCGGCAGTTTCCTTACTGACTGGACCAATGATGTCTTTGCGGGCGAATTCATGGAAGGCGGAGCTGCCGCCCTGCTTGAAAGCTGGGGCTGCGCACCTTGGCTTGTGAGCCTGGTTGCAGACGGCATCGTTCACGGTGTCGGTGCAGTCCTGGGCTTTGTACCACAGATGATCGTACTGTTTTTGATGCTTTGCATCCTGGAAGATGTAGGCTATATGTCACGTATCGCCTTCATCCTGGACAGAGTGTTCAGAAGATTCGGCCTGTCCGGTAAATCCTTTATTCCTATGCTTATCGGTTCAGGCTGCGGCGTCCCGGGCGTCATGGCGACCAGAACGATCGAAAACGAGCGTGACCGTCGTATGACGATCATGACGACCTGCTTCATTCCGTGCGGTGCCAAGCTTCCTATTATCGGCCTGATTGCCGGAGCGATCTTCGATAATGCCTGGTGGGTATCTGCTTCGGCCTATTTCCTTGGTGTAGGTGCGATCATCATATCGGGAATCATGCTGAAGAAGACCAAGATGTTTGCGGGCGATCCTGCTCCGTTTGTCATGGAACTTCCTGCTTACCACGTCCCTTCACTTACCAACGTCCTGCGCGGAACATGGGAAAGAGCGTGGAGCTTCATCAAGCGTGCCGGAACTGTCATCGTCTTATCGAGCGTCGTCATCTGGGTATTGAATTCATTGTCTTTTGAAGGTGGTCTGCATTATCTGGGCGAAGATGGTGAAGGTGCTTCCATCCTGGAGAATCTCGGCAGCTGCGTTGCCTGGATCTTTGCGCCGTTAGGCTTTGGCACATGGCAGGCTGCTGTTGCGACGATCCTGGGCCTTGTTGCTAAGGAAGACGTTGTCGGTACGATCGGTACACTGATCGCCATGGAAGATCTGCCTGATCTTGTTGAAGAGGGCGGAAACATCATGGGCGTTCTCGATGTATTCTTCAACGGATCGAAAGTTGCCGGCTTTGCCTTCATGGCTTTCAACCTGCTTTGTGCGCCTTGTTTTGCAGCGATGGGCGCCATCAAGCGTGAGATGAACAATGCCAAATGGACGGCTTTTGCGATCGGCTACATGTGTCTGTTTGCCTATGCGGTCGCTTTAGTGATCTATCAGATCGGCAGTGCCATAAATGGCAGCGTCAATATCATCGGTCTGATCGCCGCGATCGGTGTATTAGCCTTTGTCGGTTACATGCTGTTTAAGCCGTACAAGGAATCAGAAAGGCTGTCTCAGGAAGTTAAAGTCAGCTAGAAAAGGAGGAAAAAAATGACTTGGTTAAAGGGTAATTTCGCAAATATCGCCGTATTGTCGATGGTGCTGCTACTTGTCTACTTATGTATCAGAAGTCTTGTCAGTGCCAGAAAATCAGGTCATCCTTCCTGCGGGTGCGGCAGAAACTGCGCGACCTGCGCACTTGCCTGCATGCATGGGCACAAAAAAATGTAAGAAAATATGCAGAGGAGTGAAAATTCACTTCTCTGTTTTCTTTTATTGATGTTAAAATAGTACTAAGTAACAAACTAATTTATAGTCCTAAAGGTGGAGGAGCATATGAAACTGACAGGAAGTCAAATAAGATATTTACTTACAATCAAAAAACTGAACGATTCAAAACACGTGGTCAAAAGCGTCGATGTTGCCAACGAACTGAAGTATTCAAGAGCCAGCGTGCATAAAATGCTGGTCACCCTGAAGGAGATGAATATTATTCAGCAGAAGTATTACGGATACATCTATCTCACATCATACGGTTCAAGAACGGCAACAGAATGTCAGAAGAAATACGACAAGGTCAAACAGACACTGATGCCTGTCATCAAGATCAAGGATGACTATAACCTGGGCGTGTGCGGAATCGTTGAAATGATGTAAAGGAACACAAATAAAGCAACAGAATAGATAATTAATCTATCGTTTAACATAAAAAACGCTGAAAAGCGCTTTTTATTAAATAAGATGGATTTATTGCCATTTTTTAAATAAAAACCCGTATAATGATTATAGAGATTTTTTATGGTGCAATAAACTGAGCAATCATAGTTATTCGGATAGAAAGAAGGAGGAAGGACGATGAAGGAAGTTACAGATTATTTGACATCTAAAGCATTTACGTTAAGCGTCTTGATTGTAGTCGTTACTATACTTCTGCTTAGTGTCATCAAGAAGTATCTAATTAAAAAGGTTGCCTATACAGGTAAAGATGAACAGCACCGCAATACCTTCATCGGCGTAATCTTCTCGGTAGCGCAGTATGTGGTCATTGTAGCTGCAGTCGTAATAATTTTAAGACTTCACGGTGTAAACATCTTCTCGATCGTTACAGGTTTGGGAATCATGGCCACCATCATAGGTTTGGCTTTGCAGGATACACTGAAAGATATCATTGCCGGTATCAACATCTATAACTCCAACTTCTATAAAGTCGGTGATATGGTCAGATATAACGGCGAGGAATGTGATGTCAAATATTTCTCGGCCAGAGTTACGAAGTTCCAGTCGATCTTTACCGGATCAACATACACCGTCTGCAACTCAACGATAACTTCAATAGAAAAGATCAAGGATATCAAGGTCCTGACTCTGGAATTCAATTTCGATAAGGATTCCAAGAAGATCAATAAAGCTTTTGAAAAGACGGCCGAAAGAGGCAAGGATATCGAGAATATCAAGGAGATCCAGAATCTCGGTCTGATCTACTTTGGCAAACAGGGAGCGGTATATGGCATCTTATATAAGTGTCCAGCTCATAAGGATCTGTTTGCCAGGATGGAGCTGACGAAGATCCTGCATGAAGAAGTAATGAAGTCCGGCGTCAAACCGGTATTTGAAGGAGATGTTGACGTCAGCATCGAAAAATAGAAAACGCTATAATTTCAAGGAGGAAGAAAATGGAAATTATTAAAACGATTGAGGAAAATGTCTGCAAATTAGCATTGAGAGGTAGATTGGATACAACTACAGCTCCTGAACTTGAAGCTGAATTAAAGAACAGTATAGAGGGTATTGATGGCTTAGAGTTCGACTTAAGCGATCTTGATTACATCTCTTCTGCCGGCTTGAGAGTCTTGCTGTTTGCACAGAAATCAATGATGGGCAAGACGATGATCGTAAGAAACGTTAAGCCTGAAATCATGGAAGTATTCGAAATCACCGGATTCAACGACATACTTACTATTGAATAAGTCCTTTTCCTGGCGAAAAGGGAAGATCATCCTCATAAAATCGAGGATGGTTTCTTTATATCGGAGTATTGGACAGAAATTAAGTAAATTCAACTGTATGTTACAGAATTATTTAAGGAAAAGATTTGTCTCCTGCAATTTTCTCAAGCGCGACGATTTTGATATCTATGCGATGATGTCGGCAGCCCGGGAAACTCAAGGAGATTTCGATGACTTTTTCATGGTCGATGAAGACCATCTTCTGATAGCTGCCGATTATGTATCTGAAGACGGTATTCCTGCTGACATGTATATGTCGATCGCAGAAAAACTGATCGCAAGACATGCTTCGATGCCTTCTGATCAGTTGAATACCGAAAATAAAGAAGAAACGAAACAGTTGCCGCAAAAAGTAATGGCGTGGATAGGCATTATGGATCTAAAAAGCGGTGAACTGTTCTATGTCAATGCCAATGCTGATTCGCCGGTAATCAAAAAGGACGGACAGTTTAGAATCCTGGAAGATAAAGAAGATGCGATTCTGATGGCAGACGAAGGCTTTAAGGAATACTGCATCAAAATGCGGGAAGGCGACAGGCTGTTCCTGTATTCCGGCAGAGCTGTCAATGCCGCCAATGAACGTTACGGTACAGACAGGATCCTTGAATGTCTGAACAAGCTCAATGAAGACGCTGACTGTAAAAAGACAGTGTTGACTGTAAGTGCCGATATCAAGGAATTCACCGGTCTTGGCAAACAATTTGATGATTTGACTTTATTGGCGTTTGACTATACGCCAAAAAACAAGGAGAAAGATATTATCGAAAGGACATTTGACGCTACAATTGATAAACTTCCTGAAGTCATAGCTTTTGTTGAAGAACAGCTGGAAATGCATGACGCTTCAATGAAGGCCGTCATGACGATCTCTGTAGCTTTAGAAGAAATGTTTGTAAACATCGCCCATTATGCTTATCCTGATTCACAGGGAAAGGCAACAGTGGGAGTGTCTTTTGATGGTGACGATGTAAGTATCTCATTAAGAGACAACGGCATCAGTTTTGATCCGCTGGCTAAGGAAGACCCTGATATCAGCGCTAAAGCCGAAGACAGACAGATCGGAGGCTTAGGCATCTTCATGGTCAAGAACAGTATGGACAACTGCTTCTATGAGAGAAGAGGCAACGAGAATTACTTTGTAATGACAAAAAGAATAAGGTAAGACGATGATCAATGAGGCAATAAAATTTGCATCCCTGGCACATATGGGCATGAAAAGAAAAGGGAATAATCAGCCCTATATATTTCATCCCCTGGAAGTAATGAGCCTTGTCTCAATGATGACGCTTGATGAAGAAGTGCTTTGTGCCGCCATCCTGCATGATACGGTGGAAGACACCGATGTCAGCATTGAAGACATCAAAGAAAACTTCAGCGATAGAGTAGCTTCGTTGGTGAACTATGAATCGGAAGACAAAAGAGGAAATGTAAACAAAGCGGCGACCTGGAAGAAACGCAAGGAAGAGACGATCGAAAGGATCGCTTCCCTTGACGATGAAGGAGCCAAAATGGTCTGCCTTGCGGACAAGGTATCGAATCTAAGAAGCATTCATCTCGGATTGCTGGATAAGGGCGAAGAGTTCTGGCAGTCCTTCAATCAGAAGGATCCTAAAGAACACTACTGGTATTATTCAAAGCTTAAGGAAGCCCTGGTTTCACTTAAGGATTATGCGGTATATAAGGAATTCTGTTTCCTGATCGATACAATATTTAAAAACATGGGAGAAGAAAATGAAAAGTAAGTTTGAGAACAATGTATTGACGATTTATCTGGAAGGAAATGTTGATACGACCAATGCCGAAGCTGTTGGCGCTGAATTTGAAAGCATCAGAGCCGAACATCCTGAAGGCCAGCTGATCCTGGATCTGGAAGACCTGAACTATATCTCCAGTGCCGGTCTGCGTCAGATCCTGAGATTGAAGAAACGGGAAAAAGATCTCAAACTTATCAACTGTTCTTCTGAAGTATATGAAGTTTTCGATATGACGGGCTTTGCGGAGATGATGGACATCTCTAAAGCATACAGAAAAATGTCAGTCGAGGGATGCGAAAAGATCGGTGAAGGATCAAACGGTATCGTCTACCGTCTCAATCCTGACACCATCATCAAGGTCTATAAGAACAGCGATGCCCTTGATGACATCAAACGTGAAAGAGAACTGGCCAAGACGGCACTGGTTCTGGGTGTCAATACTGCGATCCCGTTTGATGTTGTAAAGGTCGGCGACAAATACGGTTCCGTATTTGAACTGCTGAGCGCCAAGTCATTGACCAAACTGATGAATGAAGATCCTGACAACAAAGACAAGTACATCAAGATCTTTGCGGATATGCTCAAGGAGATCCATTCCACACCGGTCAAGGAAGGCCTGCTTCCTTCCGCAAAACAGACAGCTCTTGGCTGGGTAGACTGGCTGAAGGAACACCTTCCTGAAGCTACCTACACCAAGCTTCGCAAGCTGGTCGAAGATGTACCTGAAAGCAACATGATGCTTCATGGCGACTACCATACAAACAATGTTCACTATTCCAATGGTGAAGCGATCCTGATCGATATGGATACTCTGGCAACAGGCAATCCGATCTTCGAATTCGCTTCGATCTATCTGGCTTACATAGGCTATGGCGAACTGAACCACAGTCTGGTCGAAGACTTCCTTAAGATCGACTGGGATACAGCCAACTACACATTCTATAAACTGGTAGATCTTTACTTCGAAGACAAGGACGAATCCTACAAGAATGAAGTCATCGAGCACGCAAAAGTCGTCGGCTATACCAGAGCCTTAAGACGTACGATCAAGCGTCTGCCAGGAGAGACAGAAACTATCGAACACTACAAGAAACAGCTGATCGAGCTGGTCGTAAAGACCGATTCGATCGCTATATAGAAAAGATATTCAGGGAGATGGAAATCTCCCTTTCTTAAATCATGAGAGACTTTAGAGAACTTGACAGATATCTGAGCGAACACTACCACGAACCGGAAGCATATGAAGCATCTGATGCGATCGTTTCCCATAGACCAAGGCACAAAAAAGCCAGTTCGCATCGTGAAAGCGGCATAATCAGCCAGTTCTGTTCGTATGAAAAGGAAAGAGACATCATCATTGAACTTGATGAGTCTTTTTCCAATACGGTACTGAAACTTATCGATGAAAAAGGCATGAAGGATTCCGATGTCTACAATTCCGTAAATATGGACAGAAGACTCTTTTCCAAACTGAGGAACGATTCCTACAGTCCCAGCAAACAGACGGCCATATCGCTGTGTATTGCCTTGAAGCTCGATCTTGATGAAAGCAATGAGCTTCTGAAGAAGGCCGGTTACACCCTGAGCCATTCCAATATGTCGGACGTCATAGTCGAATACTTTATAAAAAACAGGATCTATGATATCTATACGATCGATGAAGCACTGCTTCACTATGATCAGAAACCTATAGGCAGATATTAAATGTCGCTTTCAAAGCGACCATAGTTTCCTTTGAATACCGGAAAATGTGACTGTAGAAATACAGTCACATTTTAGGAGGAAACAAGAATGAAAAAGAATTTGACAGAACTGGTATTCATCATGGGCAGGAGCGGATCCATGTCGGGACTTGAAAAAGACTGTGTCGGCGGATTCAATTCCATGATCCAGAAACAGAAAAAAGAAGACGGAGATTTTCTTGTATCGACAGTACTGTTTAACAACAGTGATACCATCCTTCATGACAGGGTTTCCTTAAAGGATATCAAAAAGATGAAGGAGGATGACTATGTACCTAGTGGATGTACGGCTTTGATCGATGCCTTAGGCAACAGTATCAGGCATATCAGTGATGTCCATCGCTACATAAGAAAAGAAGATGTCCCGCAGCACACGATCTTCGTGATCACCACTGACGGTCTGGAGAACGCTTCAAAGAAGTATTCATCCGATGAAGTAAAAAAGATGGTCGAACAGAAGAAGGAGGAAGGCTGGGAATTCATTTTCCTGGCTGCCAACATCGATGCCGTCGAAACGGCAAAGAGGTATGGAATACAGGAGGACAGAGCTGTGAACTATGTCTGTGATGAAGTAGGTACCATGACCAACTTCAACGTCTTAAGCAAGACGATCGGCAAGTTCAGAAAAAGCGGACGGATCGAAGAACATTGGGAAAAGGAGATCAAAGAGGATTACCAGAAGCGATCATAAAGGCTCATTGAGCCTTTTGTTGTATAATACCGGTATGAAGATAATCGTAATCGACGGACAGGGTGGAAATATCGGAAGACAGCTGGTAAAAAGCATTAAAGAGAATTTCCCGAAGGTATATATAAGAGCAGTCGGAACAAATTCTACAGCCACTTCCAACATGCTCAAAGGTGGAGCTGATGAAGCAGCGACAGGTGAGAATGCGGTCGTGGTAGGTGCAAGGTGCGCTGATCTGATCGTCGGACCGATCGGCATCATCGTTCCAGATGCGCTTCTAGGAGAAGTGACGCCGCTGATGGCAAAAGCGGTAAGTGAATCTGCAGCCAAGAAGCTGCTTATTCCTTTGAACAGATGTGATGTTCTGATTGCAGGTACCGAAAGCAGATCCACAGGCGAACTGCTGGAGGATGCTATAGCCATGATCCGTGATATAATTAATTAGTAATCTGCACGAAGCAGATGATACAGGCAGAAGCCGGGAATTATTGTTTCAATTGAACTGATATCAGGAAGATATCGCTTTTCTAGAAAGAAAAAGATATCTTTTTATTTTTTCAGAAAGGAACATTTATGAACAGCAAAACAAGAAGACTGGTATTGACTGCCTTATTCATTGCGATAGGTGTCGTACTTCCTCAGGCATTCCATGCCATACCTAATGCCGGAAGCATCTTTCTTCCGATGCATATCCCTGTACTGATTGCCGGCTTTGCGGTGGGGCCGCTTTTCGGAGCGATCTGCGGCATTCTTACGCCGATCCTTTCACATCTGATCTTCGGCATGCCTCCTGCCATGATGCTGGCACAGATGATCTGCGAGCTGGCCGTGTACGGATTTATGACAGGTCTGCTAAACAGTCTCATCAAGATCAAAAATCCTGTAGTCAAAAACTATGCGGTGCTGATCCTGAGCATGCTATCAGGCAGACTTGCATACGGTATCCTCAACGCTCTGATCTTCAAAGCCGGCAGCTATTCGCTGCAGGCCTGGCTGTCTGCCGCTTTTATCACCGCTCTGCCGGGAATCGCCATTCAGCTGATCCTGATACCGATCCTGGTCGCAAGACTGCGCAAAGCAGATCTCATCTGATCGAAGGCCTGTCATGAAGACAGGTTTTTTATTTTGACCATACTTTTAGTGATTATAATTTTTAAAATGAAAATATAATATAATATTACTTGTATGATTAAAAATGATTTTGAAAAACTGAACAGTGACGACTGGCTGAGAAAAGAGATCGAAAGGGAGAAGAGAGTTTCTGCCTGGGATTTCGATGAAGGCCATAAAGTCAGATACGAGCATGAAGAAAACTGCGATGCCAAAAACAACGCTCTTGAGCATGAGATCAGGCACAGCATGAGAAGACCGATCGAAGTCAGGAAGATCGAAAACAACCCTGGCCGCAATAACCCGACCTGGTTTGTCATCGACCTGCTTCTGTTCATCGTTCTGGTCGGCTTTCACGCCTATCTTGCAGCCAGATATCATTTCACAAGAAACAGCGGCGCAGTCTTTTTCCTGAGCTTCATGCTTCTTAATCCGGTCGTGCTCATTTTCCTGATCATGAAAAGAAGACTCATGCCGAATCTTTACTATATGATCACTTTCTTTATTGCCCTGGCAATAGAATTACAGTGGATTCTGATGAATCTGAGATTTATGTATATCATTTTTTAGGAGGTATTTTAAATGATTGGAGTAATTATTGGAGTTTTAGTTGTCGTATTGCTGATCGTGTGGCTGCTTACATGCATGTGCATCGTTCCGCAGGGAAATGCCTGGGTCGTTGAAAGCCTGGGTAAGTATTCTGCAACCTGGCACGCAGGTCTGCATATCAGAAAACCTATTATTGAAAGAATTGCCCGCAAGATCTCTTTAAAGGAACAGGTTGCGGACTTCGAACCTCAGTCCGTTATTACCAAGGATAA
>CADCPE010000088.1 GCA_902803275.1 uncultured Erysipelotrichaceae bacterium | reverse complement strand
TGACGCCCCAGACTGCATAGAGGTTGCTTGAATCTGCTGCTGCATAGGTATCAGTACTGTCTTTTGCATAGAATTTTGCCGAAGCATCGCAGACTTTCTTGTCACTCCAGCCCAAAAATTCAGCATTGGTCCCTGCAGGAGCGATAAAGCCTGTTCCGTTGCTTAATCTTATTTTTGTGTTATTTGTCAAACCTGAAACGGTCGCAGTAGCACTTTCTGTATCAACTGTTCCGCTTACCGGAATCCACTGATCACCCGATGGAACATAGCCGAGATCTATATTGTCGGCATTGATCGTGCCACCGTTGGCATCATAGACGATGCTGGCATTATTTACTTTTACATAAACAGCTTCAAGGAATACGACATCCTTGCCACTTATACGTTTCGCATCATCGGCGTGTAGAGTGAATTGCTTGCCAGGTTTATAGATAACATTGTCATTGGAATTCTGTACTCTCCATCCAACAAACGTTTTACCTTCAGGAGCTTTTGCCGAATGAGTCAGCGTTATTCCCGAATAATCAACATAAGTATCCGGAAGAATCAGAGTCTTGCTGAATCCGTCATCCAAAGTGCCATCTTTTGCATCGTAACCCAGATAGTAAGTGCCGTTTTTCTTCCAATGAAGTTTCAAAATGGTATTGTGATCGGTTCTTTGACCAAAATCATACAGCGTTTCTGTACCATCTTCATGCTGTTCATACCATCCGGCATATGTATACGTACCAGGTGCGTATTCAAAAGTAGTATCCTCAGTAGCCTCGGACTGATTCTGGGTGTAATAAGTGTATCGCTTTGATCCCCATTCCGTTGTGCCATCACCATTTCCGGCATAATTGACATAATACCAGGTTCCGGAATTGGACTGTACATAGTTCCTTTCAACATAGGAATATTCCGCAATAGGCTCTCTTTCGACCGTCTGCCAGAACCAGGTAGATCCTGTACCCGTAGGTACACCATCTACCAATGGACGCAGTTCACCATAGTTTGGATCGATGGATACTACATACCATTCAACTTCCCATCCGGCATAAAGAGTCAGATCCTCATAAGGCATACGTATGGTAGCGAAATCAACTTCTTGCGTACAATCCGGATCAAGATACCACTTCAAGAAGATATAGCCTCTTCTTCCTGATCCAGGATTTGCGATTTTTTCTATAGAACTGCCCGAATGTACGGTAAACGTTTTAGGCAGGTCTGGGCTTTTCTTTCCCTCTTCTGTAATCGAATCGACAAATCTTAAAGTGAAATCGCCTTCAGCAGGTGTATAGCCTTCATTGTGATCATAATAGACGTTTATGACCGTACTGCCGTCAATTTTAACTTCGGCAGGAGCCGGCTGAACTTTAAGAGTGTAGTTTGCAGGGCAATTAGTCGTAATGGATTCGTTGCTCGCATGCACGAGTTCGCCTACATTTCCGAGATTTTTTAAACTGTTTATATAAACATAATTATTTTTGTCTGCAATATTCTGTTTCCAGAAAATAACTTTATAGTATGCAGTTGTGCTTACTTCCCATTTGGCGTATAAAGTGACATCGCTTCTCAGATACATTTTGCCATTGGCAACATAAGCTCCGGCATCATCAACACCGGCAATAAGATTGCCCTCTGCATCGGAAATCTGTGTACCGTAATTGACTTCGTCATTATCGCCCTTTGTGCCAGTGAACCAGCCCAGGAAAGTATTTCCACTCAAAGAGGTGATTGGCAGGCTTTCAACTCCTTCATCTATAAAAAGACGTCTAGGTCCATTGTATGCTGCACCTTGTCCTGATGGAGCGGCAAAGAAAGACAGCCAGTGAATCTCCTTGAAAATCGGATACAGGTGTGTTTCTCCCGTTACAGTTATGCATCCTTCTTCATCAGGAATGATCACATAAGAGCGATGTTCTTCATCTTCGTATGTTCCCGGAGTTTTAACCGGTGTTTCAGACCAGCCAAGGAATGCCATCTTTGCTGAACCAAGGTTGTTATACTCGACACTCAGATCACTGATCTTGACTTTTCCTGAAAGAGTCTCATCATTCAATTCTGCTCTGCGGGTAAATACCGTAGGGAAAAACTGCTCCGTCTGATCATACTGATCATGGAATATTACCTGTGCATAAGCAGAGAAGACCGCATAAAGATCAACGGCACTATCCTGCGTGATTTTGGTATTTTCAAAATCATAAGGTTCCTCATCAAGTACAAGGACACCACCGATTCGATCACCTTTAAACCATCCGTTAAAAGCTCTGCCTTCTGATGATGGAAGTTGCGGAACGACAAGCTCTTTGACATCGGAAACGGTCTGCTTGTAAATTCTATTTCCCTGATCATCTACAAATGAATATTCTGTATATAATCCGCCCTCTTGGACAAAGAAGGTATAAGTACACTGTGGTGTAACGGTTTGTCCACCGCTGGTCAAAACATAAATTGAGAAACCATCTGTTTCAAACTCCACCTTTTCGCCAGTAGTCGATGATTTCAATACTTTCGCATCGCCAGGTCCATCATTTGCGTTATCTTCAAAGTGAACGACATCAAATTTATCAGTGATGTCTTCATTCAGCAGTTCAATGCTGACTTTGACATTCTTGTCAGGCTGATAATGTTCACCGGTTTCCGGATCGATCAGTGTAATATCAAAAACACGGGCAATTTCAAAAGAATCTTTTTCTTTGCTTAATACCTCAGCTGTTTTTTCAATATACTCGCCAAAGTTTTTATCTGCTTTATTCAGCTCTTCAACAGCAAGTATCGCATTTTCAGGAATGCCTGAATTACTGTCGTAAGAAACCGTGACACGGTATTTGTTTCCATCGGAAGCAACGAGTGTCTTATCAAGCGTCGTTAAGACAACGACATAAACAGAGAAACCGTCTGTTTTAAATTCAACTTTTTCATCGACTATTTCGCTCTCGACGATCTGAGCTTCTTCTTGAGTGCCTTCGATATGCAATACATCGACATTGACTTTTTCATTGATCTCTTCTTTCAGAAGATCGATCGAAACTCTGACATTGTTGTTTGGCT
>CADCPE010000087.1 GCA_902803275.1 uncultured Erysipelotrichaceae bacterium | reverse complement strand
CGGGATATCTCTTGTGACGATGCTTCCGGCGCCGATGACGGTATTCTTGCCGATGGTGATCCCGGGCATGATCACTACTCCTGCCCCGATCCAGACATTTTCACCAATGTGGACATCCTTGTTGTACTGAAGATTTTTACCGCGGAGCTCAGGATCGATTGGATGGCCGGCGGTAGCGATCGTTACGTTTGGTCCGATCATGACGCGATCTCCTATATAGATGTGGCCGTCATCGACCATCGTTAGATTGAAGTTGGCATAAACATATGAACCGAGATGGACATGATGACCGCCGAAATTCGCATGGAACGGTATTTCGATATAGCAGCCCTCGCCACATTGAGCAAAGACTTCCTTCAGATATGCTTCCTTTTCCTTTGTCTGGGAAGGCTTCAGCAGATTGTATTCATAAAGTCTGTCCAGATAAGGTACCTGTTCCTTTACTATCTCTTCATCATTGGGGTCATACAGCAGCCCTTTCTTCATTTTTTCGTATTCAGTCATTGTTTGCTCCTTGTTTCTTTGTTCAATACCATTATATATTGAGTGTTCTGATTTACGTGAGGACTGAATTAGGAAATAATAAAGGCAGGAGGAACAATGTATGATATATCATGACGTAGAACGTTTGGGCATAAAAGTCTCTGCTCTGGCTGCCGGGACCTGGGGCGTAGGTGCTGCCGGGTGGGGTGAAGTCAACGACAACGAATCCATAGAAGCGATCAGGTATATGATCGATAACGGCGTCAACCTCGTGGATACCGCTCCGGTATACGGGCTTGGACATTCGGAGGAAGTCGTAGGCAAAGCCATCAAGGGTCTCAGGGACAAGATAATCCTTGTCAGCAAGTGCGGCATCACCCGCAAGAAAGCGACCGGCTTCGGCAAGAACGCACCGGTACGCGACAGCAGCAGACAGATGATCATTTCCCAGGCTGAAGAAAGTCTTAAGCGGCTTGGCACCGATCATCTTGACGTCCTTCTCATTCACTGGCCTGATGTCAATACACCGTTTGAAGAGACTGTAGAAGGCCTTGATCAGCTCAAGAAAGATGGAAAGATCCGCTTCTGTGGCATCTGCAATTTTGAAGCCGATCAGATAAAGCAGTTCTACGATCTGGGCGGACTTGATTTTGCACAGTATCATTTTTCACTGGTTGAAAACAAATGGGCAGATATCCTTCATGAATATCACGACAAGGGCATCGCTACGATGGCCTATGGTCCTTTGGGCGGCGGCATCCTGACCGGAGCTTTCCGTACGCTTCCTGATTTTGCAGCCGATGATATGCGTCTTAACTTCTATCCGTTCTTCAAGGAACCGCTGTTCTCAAAATGCCAGGGACTTCTCAAAGTCATGGATGAGATCGCCTATGGCCACAATGTCGATGTTTCTCAGGTAGCGGTAAACTGGGCGTGCAACCACCCGGATATCACCATGGCCTTGTGCGGCGTCACCAAGATAAGACACGCCAGGTCTAATGTTGAAGCTTTAAACTGGGCTTTGACAGCAGAAGAAAGAGAAACGTTGAACAAGGCCGCAAGAACACTCGTTCAATAAACACAAGATCCGATCGACAGATCGGGTCTTTTTTACTTTATGGATACTTGATACGGCTTGTGTTTATAATATTATTGATAGAAACTTTACAGATAATAACAGGAGGTACATATGGCAAAACTGTATACCGAAATCAAAAGCGCTAAGGTATTCCTTAACGGTGCCGAAGTGACACGCAAGGGAAAATGTGAGCTCACTGAAGGCAAACAGACACTTTATGTTTACGGTTTAAGCAAGGGCGTCGTTTATGACACGGTCAGACTTTTTGGCCAGGAAGGTCTCAGCTTAGGTAATCTTCGTTATGAAATAGAGAAGAATGATGAATTTGCGGACAACGAGATCAACAGACTGCAGAAGAAGATCAACGACACCAACAAGCTGATCGAGATCAAGCAGCTGCAGATCAGTCTCTGGCAGACTAACGGCGACTTCACCAGCCGCACTTCACAAAACAGTGACGAGATCAGGGACTATATTGAAAAACTTCCGGAAAGGCTTAACGGTCTTAATGACGATATCCTTGAGGCCCAGAAAAACCTGCGTGATCTTAGTGAAAAACTTCAGCAAGAACAAAACAAGGGTTCTTTGCCTGTCGTCGTTGTAGAAGTGGATGCAGCCAGGGCCGGCGAATACAGCTTCGAACTGCGCTATCACGAAAACGATGCCGGCTGGAGATCAGCCTACGAGATCCACTCCGATGCCAAGAGCGATCTTGAGATCAGGATGAAGGCCTCGATCTTTGAGAATACATATGAAGACTGGAAGGATATCGATCTGAGCCTGTATTCGGGCAATCCTGCTTCAGGAAACGTGCTTCCTGAGCTCAGCAGCATCACTCTCAATATTCAGGAAAACAACCTCTATAAAAACGTCAGATCCTCTTCCAACAGGATGATGGGCATGGCTATGGCCGGTGCACAAGCCATGGTCATGGAAGACGCAGAGGTCGTAGATGGCGATGAAGCAGCTCCGGTATTCAGGATGGAAATGCAGGAAGCAGAGGTCAACAGTGAAGAAACGATGACCGAATATGTTTTGAGTGGCAAAAGAGATGTATATAAGGATGGAGACGGCACGGCTGCCGATCTGCAGAAGTTCACTGTTAAGGCCGAATATCAGATCGCCGCAGTTGCCAAGGCCGATCCTAACGCCTATCTGATCGCCAAGGTCAAGACTGCCGATCTGCCACCTACGGAAGGCGTCAATGCGGGGATCTATCTCAACGAGGTCTATACCGGCAGCATCTATCTTGATCCCGATCAGACCAAGGAAGATCTTGAGATCACCTTAGGCAGAGAGGAACAGATCCATGTCTCTCACAGCACCGTTTCCAAGAAGACCTCTTCAATACTTCTTAAGGGCCAGAAAGCTACGGAATATGTCTATGAGACAAGGGTGAGCAATTCTTCTGGCAAGGACGTCGAAGTCATCCTCAAGGATCAGATCCCTGTTTCCGAAAACAAGGATATCGTCGTTGATGCGATCGATCTTGGCGGTGCACAGCTTGAAAAAGAAACGGGCTTCTTAACGAAGAAAGTCCTGGTTCCTTCAGCAGGAAGCAGCACCTATCGCCTGTCATATAAAGTCGCCTGGCCAAAAGACAAGCGCATCAGTGAAACCAGGAAATCATTGAGGATCTGTCCAAGTTGCGGAACTTCGACCAACCAGAAGTTCTGTCCTAACTGCGGACAGCCGTTAAGATAAGAATATTGGAGGTATCATGGGTATTTTTTCAGGCATTGAACGTTACAGAGAAACAGGAGAAGAAGCAAACGCCGACAACAGCATGGAATTCGGCGTACCTGTCCGTTCACTGTTTACCAGTACAAAGATCCTGTCTCTTCATCATAAGATCGATATAACTGATAAAAAAGGAAATGTCGTTTATCATGCGGCATCAAGATTCCTGTCTCTTCGTGACAAGACCGACATCGTCAAAGCAAATGGTGATCTGGTAGCCCATATTGAGAAGAAGATCTTTTCCTTTCATGAAAGGCACTTCATTTCCATGGCAGATGGAACAAAGTTTGAAATGTCCAATGAACTGTTCCATATAATAAAGGACATCACCAATATCGAAGGCCTGGGCTGGCAATTAAGAGGAAATCTGCTCGGTCTGAATTTCCAGCTCTACGATGAAAACGAGCAGGTCATTGCGACCATTTCCCAGAAACTGCTGTCGATCCATGACAAGTATTGCATTGACATCTACCAGACCAGTAAGGAAGAGATCGTCATTGCGATCCTGATCACCTTGCAGCACATGATGTCAGATAGAGCGTCCGCTTCTGCAGCAAGCTCCTCTTCATCGTCATCTTCTGCAAGCAACTAGTCAGAAACGATCATACAAAACACCTGCCTTAAGCGGGTGTTTTTTGTGATTAGCGAAAAAGGCGTGTTAATATTGAGATATAAAGATGCATATATAATCGGGAGGCGTTATGAGATTTGTTTTTTGGGGTGATGGATCGCAAAGAGCCAAGGATCTGGTCGATGCGGTCATAGTCAGAAGTACCGAGAACTTCAACTGGACTTTTATTTTCATACTTTCTGTCATTTTCTATGTCTACTGG
>CADCPE010000086.1 GCA_902803275.1 uncultured Erysipelotrichaceae bacterium | reverse complement strand
CCAAGTTTGATCTGTGCAGCTCTCACATTCATTACCGGTCTTCCTGCTTACTGGTTCTTCACAAAACAGAGTCAGAAAGCTGAATAGGAAAACTGAAAAAAACAATAAAGATCAATGCAGGATCTTCATGAAGAAGATCCTGCATTCACTCTTCCCTTCTCTAATTTTCCAGATGTTCCCGATCATGAATCGGAAGTATCTGAAAGATGTATTATAAATATAATGAGGTAGAAAAATATGAAACTAGCAGCAGTCGGAAGTAACTGTATCGATCACTACGGAAATATTGACGGCGGCAAAAGCTATCCGGGAGGCGGTCCTGTCAATATGGCAGTCTATACTGTCAGAAACGGGGGATCCGCATCCTATATCGGTCCAATCGGTGATGACGAATACGGCAGGATCATGTATGAAGCCGTTAAAGCCAAGGGTGTCGATGTATCGCATATGCATATTGAAAAAGGCACGACAGCCGTTACGGAAGTTGAACTGATTGATGGCGAAAGAGTCTTTGGCGACTATGATGAAGGTGTCTTGAGCAGCTATTCTCTTTCGGATGAAGATATCGATTTTATCGCCCAGCATGACATGGTCGTCTGTGATCTTTGGGGCAAAGTCGAAGGCCAGTATAAGGACCTCAAGGAAAAAGGGATCACAACAGCTTTCGATTGTGCAACAAGACCTGAAGACAAGGAGGCACAGACTGCTATGCCTTACAGCGACTACCTGTTCTTCTCCAGCGATGAGGGAGACTGTCAGGCTCTCCGCGAACAGATGAAAGCTTATCAGCAAAAAGGTCCAAAGATGGTGATAGCCATGCTGGGGATTGAAGGAAGTCTCTGCTATGACGGAGAAAAATACTATAAATACGGAATCGTTGAATGTGACAATGTTGTCGATACGATGGGAGCAGGCGACTCCTATATCGCCGGTTTTCTGGCCGGCATCGTCGATGGTCTAAACATCGAGGAATGCATGCATCAGGGTGCAGCAACGGCGACTGAAACTTTGAAATATTTCGGAGCTTGGTAGGATATGGGATTATTCAAGGGAACTTTATATTCATCTTCCTTAAAGATGAATACGGGCATAAATATCATTTTCCCGGAACGCTCCAACGATGTCGATCCGCTGTTTATGGACGAGCCGAAAGTGCTTTATCTGCTTCACGGCTTGAGCGGCAACGAGGATGAATGGACCAGATTCTCGAAGATCGAGTATTATGCCAAAAAATACAATTTCATTATCATCATGCCGCGCGTCGACCGCAGTTTCTACTGCAACACGAAATACAAAGCTGATTATTTTGATTATATTGCCGATGAACTTCCACAAATAATCTCCGGATGGTTCAGAATAAATACCGACAGGGACAACACGTTTATTGCCGGGGAAAGTATGGGAGGCTACGGAGCTGTTAAAATAGGGTTGAGCAGACCGGAAAAATACGCAGGTATCGGTGCATTAAGCGGCGTGCTTGATTATGACTCTTTTGCCAAGATGATCCGTAATAATGAGTGGCCGGATATGTCATCTGCAGAACTCGATGTCCTGTACGACGAGGATACACCGATGAAGCTGGCAGAAAAAGCCGTCAGACTTGAAAGGAAACCGAAGCTGATCCAGCTATGTGGAACGGAAGACTTCCTGTATGAAAATAACCAGACTTTCAGAAAGCATCTGCAGAAGATCGGTTATGAACATACTTATCGGGAAGGACCTGGCGAACATGCCTGGCCATACTGGGATAAAGCTGTCCAATATGCCTTTATGTTTTTCAGGGATCTTGACCTGGAGAATACTACGATTTATTAGGAGGGGAAACTTATGTACAATGCCAATATGTGGAAAGAAAAAGAGGGACCATGTCTCAGAAACTTTGATGAGGATTTTACCAGAAAAAGCATCAATGGTGCTTTGGCCTTAAGGCCTGAGATCGAAAAGATCGTCGATGAGATCTGGAAGGATGGTTTTGACAGCATCTTCTTCATGGGCATCGGCGGAACCTGGGCCAGCGCAATGCAGGTAGAAGTATATATGCGCGGCAAATCAGCATTGCCTGTATATGTGGAAAATGCGGCAGAGTTCCTTACGACAGGAAACAGGAAGTTTACGAAGAATTCTGTTCTGATATATTCTTCTGTTTCCGGCAACACCAAAGAAATGATCGAGCTTGTCGACTACGTCAAGAAGATCGGCGCCAGAGTATTTGCGTTTGTTGATACTCCAGATTCGATCCTGACAAAACCTGACAAACAGGATTACCTCATCATCTACAAGATGAATGAACAACTGAAGTTCTACATGGTTGCCAACTACCTTATGTACAAAAACGGCGAATTTCCTGATTATGAGAGATACAACAAACAGATGGAGGAGAACCTGGCCGAAGCATTGATCGAAGTTGAAAAACAAGCCGATCAGTGGGCTTATGAACACGCAAAGAAAAGAGTCGGATTCTTCAGAGCTCATCCGGACTATCCGCATTATTTCATCGGCTGCGGAAATCAGTATGGCGCGACCTATTCCTATGGCATGTGCTACTGGGAAGAACAGATGTGGATCAGGACCAAATCGATCTCTGCTCCGGAATTCTTCCACGGCATGCAGGAGATCATCGTCGCTGATACTCCGGTCACACTGTTTATCGGCGAGGATGAACAAAGACCGCTGGCTGAAAGGGTTGCCCGCTTCTTACCTAAGGTATGTGAAAACTACGTTATCATCGATACCAAGGAATTTGAATTGAAAGGTATTTCTGAAGAATACCGTGCCTCGATCTCACATCATGTAATGAGGGCAGTAAACGCCAGAGTCGATGCCTATATGGAACTGTTCTTAAGACATCCGTTAAGTGTCAGAAGATATTACCGCCAGTTTGACTATTAGAAAATATATAAATATACAGGAGAAATGAACATGTGGACAGAAGAGATGTTTAAAGTAAAAAAACCGATCATTGCCATGCTGCACCTGGATCCTTTGCCGGGAGATCCAATGTGGAAATACGGCATGACTATGGATCAGGTCGTAGAAGATGCCAGAGCCGATCTGCTTGCCTTACAGGAGGGCGGAGTCGATGGCATCATCTTCTCCAACGAATTCAGTTTCCCTTATCAGCGCAATATGGACAGGAATACGGTTGCCGCAATGGCGTATGTCATCGGCAATCTTAAACCGCTTATAAAAGTTCCGTTTGGCGTCGATGCGATCAGCGATGGCATTGCGTGCCTGGAACTGGCAGCCGGTGTTGGCGCTGACTATGTCCGCGGAACTTTCTCCGGAGTCTATGTCGGTGACGGCGGTTTCTACAACAACGATTTTTCACAGGTCATCAGAAGAAAGTATGCCCTGCATATGGATGATCTGAAGATGCTGTACTTCATCAATCCCGAATCGGACCAGAGCCTGGACTTAAGACCTTTAAAGGATATCGCCAGAACGACGATCTCCAAGGCGGCACCGGACGGTTTGTGCATTTCGGCGGATGCGGCAGGACAGGACGTCGATGATGAGCTGATCATTTCCGTAAAAGAATATAACCCTGAAGTCGTCGTACTTTGCAACACCGGATGTCGAGTAGACACGATCGAAAGAAAACTGAAATATGCCGATGCGGCAGTTGTCGGAACAACTTTCAAGTATGAGGGCAAACTGGAGAATCATGTTGATGTCAACAGAGTAAAAGAGTTTATGAAGGAAGTTTATAGAGTCAGAGAAAAACTGTAAAGGAGCGATTTATGAGAGTAGCCGAAATCGGTGACAACTGTATTGATCTATATGAACGTCTGAATAAGAAATATCCTACCGGCAATGTTGTAGATACCGGCGTAAACCTGAAGAAGCTCGGTGCCGATGTATCAATCATTTCAACTACCGGTTCTGACGAATATGGAAAATGGATGATCGATTCACTTCAAAAGGAAGGATTGGATATCTCCCATCTCAAGGTTAAAGAAGGAAAAACAGCTATAACCTATATGGATATGGATGGCAACGACAGGATCCATGGTGATTATGTCGAAGGCGTTCTGGAAAACATTGAATTCGATGACGAAGACGTGCGTTTTGCCTGTGAACACGATCTGGTCCATACGGCTCTTTGGGGCAAAGCTGAAAAGGTCCTGCCTAAGATCGCAGAAAAAGGCATACCGATCGCTTTTGATTATGCGGACAGACTGGATCATCCGCTGGTCGAAGAGACGCTTCCTTATGTGACGTATGGCTTCTTTTCATATCACAAGGGAGAAGATGAATTCATCAAAGCTTTTCTTAAGGATAAGGTCGATCGGGGAATGAAGATCGCTGTTGCGACGTTTGGCGAACAGGGAAGTCTTTCCTATGATGCGGGAGGCTATCATGCCGGCCCGATCTATCCGGCCAGAAAAGTCGTCAACACGGTTGGTGCAGGTGATTCCTATATTGCCGGCTTCCTTTACAGCATAATGAATGGGGATGATATCCTGAAGGCTATGCGTACCGGTGCGAAAGTCGCCAGCAGTGTCGTTGAAGTATTTGAACCGTGGGTAATACAGGAGAAATAAAAATGAAACTTGGAATGTTCACAAGCGGCTATCAGCGTAACGATATCGAGCATATCTTTGCCGATGCAAAAAGATTCGGCTATGATTATATTGAGCTTTGGGGCGGAAGGCCGCATGCCTATGCTCCGGATTTAAGGGATGGCCAGATCAACGAGATCAAAAGGCTGAGGGACAAGTACGAGATTGAAATTCGCGGCTATTGTCCTGAGCACAATGCCTATCCGTACAACTACATGATCGGTTCTGAAGCAATGCGTCAGGATGCGATCAGCTATCTGAAACTGTGTTTTGATATGGCCAAGGAAATGGGTGCAGATTATACTCTGATTTCCGCAGCTCATGCCGGATATGGCGCAACTTATGACGAGATCTGGGACAGGCTGATCAGAAGTGTCAGAGAACTTACCGATCATGCGGAAAAAATCGGCATGAAGATCGTCATGGAAGCTTTG
>CADCPE010000085.1 GCA_902803275.1 uncultured Erysipelotrichaceae bacterium | reverse complement strand
GACAAGGAGATGATATCTCCTTGTTTGTTAGTTCAAGATAAAACCGTGGCGCTTATGCAACATTGCCGCTATTATTTGATATGATAAATTTAATAAACGACGTTGCATAAACAGCATCATCAGCTACAGGAGACAGACAGAATGATAATTTATTCAAAAAACATCGTAACAGAACAGGGGATTATCGACGGCTATTTAAAAGTTGAAGGTTCTTCGATCAGCGATCTTGTAAGAAAAGAAACGGAAGAACTGAAAGCCGATCTTGATTATAGCGACTATGTGATCATTCCGGGCATTTTTGATACGCATAACCATGGCTATCTGGGGTGGAATCCGGGGAATATGGAGGAAGGCGCATCTGCGGTAAGAGGATATGTCAAAGGGCTTGGATCGGTCGGCGTGACTTCCATCTTTCCGACAGTAGTCAACGA
This sequence comes from uncultured Erysipelotrichaceae bacterium, assembly GCA_902803275.1. Lineage (GTDB taxonomy): Bacteria > Bacillota_I > Bacilli_A > Erysipelotrichales > Erysipelotrichaceae > Colivicinus. The sequence goes on along the minus strand of CADCPE010000085.1, from coordinate 1,814 downwards.
AAGCGGAGCCTTCAGGAATATTGTAGAAGTAATAGAAGAAGATCCGGACGGCGCAAGGATACTTGGCATTCATTCGGAAGGTCCTTATCTCAACAGAGTCGGTGAGAAAGGCATAGACAGAGGACATCCGGACATCGATCTTGACCATATCAGAGAAATGATCGCCGATGCCAAGGGCTATCTAAGGCTGGTCGCTCTGGCTCCGGAACTTCCAGGATCAAAGGAGGCGATCCGTCTTTTGAATGCCAATGGCATCAGGGCGGCATTCGCTCATTCCAATGATACCTATGAAGAAGCGCTGGAAGCGTTCAGAAACGGCATAAGCGTCATAACCCATACTTCGAATGTCATGAGCGGCATTCATCACCGCAACATGGGCGGACTGGGTGCTGCTTTGCTCAGCGATGATGTCTATAACGAACTGATCTGTGACGGTCTTCATGTGCGTAACGAGATGATCGAGATCATTTTCCGGGTCAAGAATGATGCCTTCAACAAGATCATGATGATCTCAGACAATACTCATCTCGGCGGTCTGAAACCGGGAAGATACGAGGGGGCATTCGGACCATGCAACATCACGGAGGAAGGTTTCTGTCTCACTGATACAGGTCGACTTGCCGGAAGTGCCAAGCCGGTCCTTTACGGCATGAGAAACCTTGTAAAGAATATGCATATGCCACTGGAAAAAGTCTGTGTCATGGCTTCGCTCAATCCGTGCAGAGTGTATGGCTTTGCAGACAGGAAGGGCTCCCTGCGCATAGGCAAGGATGCGGATTTTGCGGTTATCGATAAGGACTTCAACTGCCTGTATACCTACAGAGAAGGAAGAAAGATCTATGATCACACGATCGATACCGATCTGTTTGATCACGAAACAGAAAAACTCAAGATCGACTGAAAGGAAGAATTATGGATTCCAAAGTGATGATTGTTATTCTGGTCATAGTGTTTGCTGCCGATATCATCTGGCATCTTTATCAGAATAAAAAAAGAGACGACATACTCAAGAAACTTGATGGATTTCTGGCAAGAAAAGATTTCGCATCATTTGATGAACTGGTTGATTCAAAACTGTCAAGGTGGCTTTTCCCGGCCTATAATATCGCTTTCCTAAAGCTCAACGAAGCTTTGTATATGGAGGACATGGGAAGGATCGAGAAAGCTTTTGAAAGCTTCGGCATGCCTATGAACAAGATCCAGAAGGAGGCTCTTTACAAGAAAGGCTTTTACTATTATCTGGGACTTGAAGACAAAGAAAAGACTGAATACTATCTGAATCAGCTTAAAGAACTTGATGTCAAAGACATGCAGACTCTGGATATGATGCATGACATCTATATCCTTAAAGGTTACCGCTACCTTGATCAGATCAACGAGAGGATAAACAAGCTGCCTTTGCAGGAACAGATGCCTTTCTTCGCCTTGCTTTCGGACATGTACAGGAACAAAGGCGATACAGACAAGGCTGATGAATATGAACGCATGGTTTCCGAGTATACGGAAAAACTCAAAGGATAATCAGAACACGAGCGGAATATGAAGATAGAGAAAAACCGTCATCTGATGATCCTGAAAGGCCTGATGGATACCAAGTCCGAGATCACTGCTGAAAAGCTGGCTCTTCTTTCGGATACAAGTATCAGGACCGTCAAACAGGATATCAGCTATCTTAATAACAGCCTGAAGAAGGAAAACATCGCTTTGATCCGTTCGCTCAAAGCCAAGGGCTATGTACTTGAGCCGATCGATCAGGACAAGTTTGCCAAGCTGCAGGAAGATGTTTTGATCATGCTCAGAGTTTACTATAACCG
>CADCPE010000084.1 GCA_902803275.1 uncultured Erysipelotrichaceae bacterium | reverse complement strand
CAGTCCGCCTTTGTCATTGAATCCTCCGCGGAACTCTTCATAACCTACTTCCTCATCGCTCAAAGGCCACATTTCGGACAGATCCTTGGCAGCCTGCGGATGCAGATTGATTATCAGCTCAACACTGTCATAATCCAGAGAAAGATCCGCAACACCGATCTCATCATACCAGTAGCCGTTTTCGCTGTTGTCAACTCTGATCCTGATGCGGTACTTCCAGATTCCTTCAATATACTTTACTTTCGGATGATAGATGTTCTCAGGAAGTCCGCCGTAGATAAGATCCTCATACCAGTCGAAATCTTCAAATTCCGGATTTCCGTTTGCGGCGACCAGGCCCTGACCATAGTCTTTACTTACAAGTTCGCTTCCTTCATGGTTTGCGAGGCCTTTGTCGAAAGCGCCTTTTTCAGTATTGATGTCAACTGGCTGTATGTTTCTGGTCTCTTCTTTTTCCGAAGAGTTTGCACAGCCGCTGATCATCATTAGCGCGACCAGGCACAACACAATAATTCTGATTGTTTTCTTCATAATGAATGTTTCTCCTTTCAAAACGAATCCCGGTTGGCTGTAAAGCTTCTCCATATTTAATTATAAAATAGTTTACCCTTGTAAACAAAGAAAGCTGACCGATGGCATCTTGATATCCATTGAATATTCAAGATAAAAACCGTCATTCAGGCAGATACATTTTGCTGAGGATGAACTCTTTTACTCTGTCAGGCATGATCCGCAGCAGCAGCATCAGCGCCTTATACTCAAAACCGACAGGGATCCTTGCCGGAGGATCTTTCCTGCCCGCAAGCTTCAATGCAATCCTGGCAACGGTATCCGGTGATCTTCCGTTTTGTTCATCTGCGGCCATCCTGGCTATGCTTTTTTCAAGAACCTGGCCATAGTCATCTGAGCTATTATCCGCTTGCTGCATGATCCTGGCAGATGTGAAGCCTGTCTTGGTATCTCCCGGTTCAATGATGCACGCTCTTACGCCATATCTTCTCATTTCCATCCTTACGGCATCGATGAAAGCTTCCAGTGCATACTTGCTTGCGGAATACTGGCTCTGCATTGGTATGGATACTCTTCCGGCTATGGAACCGATCACGATCAGAAGGCCCTTTTTCTGCTTTCGCATCCTGCTTAAACACGGTTGCGCCGCATTGAGTGTACCGAAATAGTTGACTTCCATCTGCTTCCTTGTGAGCTCTAGGGATGCGGTCTCTGCAGGAGCGGCCACCCCCATGCCCGCACACAAGATCGCAATATCAACTCCCGGAAGTCTTTCTATGAGATCTCTGGCTGCTGCCTCATCTGTCACATCAAGCCTTTTGAATGTCAGGCTTCCCCCGCTAGGATAGCTCTCGCTTTTTTCCTGAATGTTCCGCGATACTCCGATGACATCAAAACCGTTTTTGGCAAACATCAGGGCACACGAAAGTCCGATGCCTGATGATGCACCGGTTACAAATACATGTTTTCCATAGTGATTCTTTCTTTTCATAGACGACTCCCGAACTGAAACTGCAGGCCTTTAATTGCACTTTCTTCCTAGATCATTATATTGATATATCGATCCAGACAAAAAGGAAGCAATGCTTCCCGTCTTGTTATCTATCGTATTTTGAACATCCCAGCATGTCTTCATAGAACGTAAATGGAACTAAGAGGTTTCCTCTTCCTGTTCCCATGTTGATGCCCGGCTTGGTCTTGCCGTGGAAATCCGAGCCTCCGCTTTGCTTGAGACCGAAGTTCTGCGCCAGACGCGTGGCGTTGTAGGTCATCTCTTCATCAAATTCCGTATACCTCGTCTCGATCGCATCAAGTCCGGCTGTCTTTGCTTCCGGAAGGAAGTCCAGCATCTCCGAATATGTCAGGTTCAGAAGCGGATGGGCCATGATGGCGGTTGCTCCATATACCTTGATGAAGCGGATCGCCGCGATCGAGGTGATCCTCTTGGCCGGGGTATAGAAGCCGTTTCCTTCCTTCAGTAAACCGTCAAAAGCTTCCGCAACGCTTGAAACATAGCCCTTGGCCATGAGGACTCTGGCAATGTGGGCGCGGTTGAAATCGTCCCCATCTGTCAAAGCCGCCGCCTCCTGAGCTGAGACCTGATATCCGGCCCTATTGAGGTTTTCAAGCAGTCTTTCGTTGCTGTTTCTTTTGGCTATGTGCATCATCTCGACAAAGTCTTCGATCTCCTGCCAGTATTCTTCCTTGAAGAAAAGTCCGACGATGTGGATCTCTTTTCTGTTCCACTCAGTTGAAAATTCACAGCCCGGTACAGTTATGACCTTGCTGTTTCTGCCGGCTTCCATGAACTCCTTCAGGCCTCCGGAAGTGTTGTGATCGGTCAGAGCCAGTGCCGAAAGGCCCTGCGCTTCCGCAAGTTTGACCAGATCGCTTGGTGAACTGGTCCCATCAGAAAAGTTCGAATGACAGTGCAAATCGCATCTTAATTCCATGGTTTTACAATCTAGATTATACAACAGCGACTTTACTTATCTATAATAGAAATATCAGTTATGGAGAAAGTAAGAAACAGGGCATTCATGACTCCTTTGATCCTGGCGGGCGTTATTGCGCTTGTGGTTGCCGCCTTCTTTTTCTTCAGGCCTTCTATCAGCTTCAATGAAAATGAGCCGACCCTGGAAAGGGACGTGAAATATCCGGCAACCGATTTTATCGCTAAGGCCAACGGCACGGTTGTACCGGAAGCGGAGTACATCCAGGCAAAAGAAGTAGGCGTATACGAGTTCCATTACAGAGTCAGGAAACTGCTGTTTGAAAAGGATGTGGTTTTTACCTACAAAGTGGTCGATACGACACCTCCGCTTATTGAATTCAAGGAAACGAAGATCCTTAAAGACCCCAAGGAGGAATATACCGACGAACAGATCAGAAGCAATATCTTCATAAACGAGGGATCCTACATATATCAGACAGATTATGATCCTTACATATCAGGAGCCTACACCGTCTATATCAGGGCACAGGACGATTTCGGAAACGTGTCCGAAGCTTCCTATGAAGTTGAGGTGAGAGATATCGAACCACCGGTAGTCTTTGTGACGGGCGATAACACTCAGATACCAACAGGCGGCTATAATGATGGCAAATTCGATATCCTCGATATCATTGCCTATGGCGACAACGTTGACCCAAAACCGGTTCTGACTACCGAAGGTGAAGTCGACGTAACAAAGCCGGGCTTCTATACGATCCATGCCAGACTTGAAGATTTCTCCGGGAATGAAACGCGCTGGGATCTAACAGTGGAAGTCACTGACAACATTCCTGAAACAAAACCTTCCGATTATTACTATCCGTTTGAACAGTTTGTCTCTGACTATGCAGACTACAACGTGATGTATGGGATCGATGTTTCTTCCTGGCAGGGGGATATCGACTTTGAAGCAGTCAAGAATGCAGGCTGCGAATTCGTTTTCATCAGGATCGGTTTCTCCTATCAGGGCAGATTTACTTTAGACAACAAGTTTGAACAGAACCTTCAAAGAGCCCGGGACGCAGGACTGAAGGTGGGGATCTATCACTTCTCCTATGACAACAACCAGGCCGATCTGCTGGATGCCTTGAACAACATCTTCTCTTTGCTGCACGGCACCAAACTCGATCTGCCGATCGTCTTTGACTGGGAAGACTTCAGCTTCTTCAACGAATACGAGATGAGCTTCCGCGATCTGAACAGGCTCTATGATTTCTTCAGTGAACAGGTTCACAGACGCGGCTATGAATGCATGCTTTACGGAAGCCAGTATTATCTTGATACGGTCTGGGCTCACACCGATACCCGTCCAATCTGGCTGGCCCAGTACAATGACTATCCAAGCTATGAAGGCCAGTTTGAAATATGGCAGCTTTCCGATTCCGGCAGGATCGACGGGATCGATGGAAATGTCGATCTGAATCTGTTGTATCTTCGTCAATAAAACTGCACTCTCATGAGTGCGGTTTTAATAGCTGGATTTTCTTCATGTTACTTTACAAGCAGCGGATAGAAGCTCGTGCCGTTTTGCGGAGCGCTGACTTTGAAATAGTCACATACCGATGCGCCGACATCGCTCAGGCTGTGTCGGAGTCCGACACAGATGCCTTTGTCATCGCGATAGCGTATGAGCAGCGGAACGTTTTCTCTGGTGTGCTTGGAGTGACCGATGTTGGGGTCGTTGCCATGGTCAGCCATTATTACCAGCAGGTCATCATCCTGCAGCTGTTCCAGGATGGCCGGCAGTTTTGCATCGGCGATCTCCAGGATCTCTTTGTATCTTTGAGAACTCTGGGAATGACCTGCCAGATCCGTTTCCTGAATGTTGGTACAGATGAAGCCTTCATCCATCTTTTTCATCGCCTCAAGGGTCAGATCCATGCATTCGGCTGTCGGAACGCAGGATATTGAGACACCTCTTTCGTTGTGCACGATATCCGCGACCTTGCCTATCAGCGTACAAGGGATCCCTGCGCCGGTCAGGATCGTCGGCGCCTGTACCTTAGGATCGACGCCATAGCCAAGATGCAGGCACTGATAGCCCTGATCATAGGATTTGGATTTTGCGGAAGCAATACCGATGTATTTGCCTTCCTTTATCTCTTCGGCCGCATACAGGTCATCCATCGTATTTCCGGTTCCGCCAAAGACGACGACCCGTCCGACCGTGACTACTTCTCTGGCTTTTCTGGCGATCTCAAGCTCTTTTTCAAAAGGCATGAAATCAAGCGGAGCCGTGACATTGTAGCACATGCCCAGATCAGCTTCCAGGTTGTCCGCTACCGTACAATAGTCATCGACGACTACATATCTGAGGCCGTTTCGATCGACGATCTCTACTTTATGTCCGTCATCCTTGAGGTGTTTTGCGACGATATCGACCTTTTCCTGAAAAGGGATCATCTCCGGATCCTTGGGCAGAGTGCCCATGATCTCCTGATGACCCATGAAGGTATCGGCTCCAAAATGCATCAGTTCGGCCTTGCCGTAGTTGGCATCAGGCGCAAACTTCATCTGCGCACTTTCCCTGCCATAGGCATTCATCAGTCCCAGCTTTTCCAGGTTCGGCAGCTTCATATCAGGGAAATCCCTTAGAATGGAGCCTATCGTACAGGCCTTCTCATCTCCCGGCCTTTTGACTGCCGCATCGGCAGTAGCCCCCATTCCAAAACCATCCAAAACGATCACGATAAATCTTCTTTTCATATCTTTTCCATTCTAAGCGGCTCTTTCAATGCTTTCCTTGAGGATCCGGATCACCGTGTCCGCACCGGCACGATTCGGATTGATCCTGATCATCTTATCGATCAGGGCAGGGTCTTTGGCCAGGAAAGTTCCGGACACCTTATAGAACAGCGGAACGATCTCATATCTGCTTTCAGAACCTACAGGGTTAGGCAAGGCCCCAAGCTTCTCTGCCTGCTTCAGAACTTCTCTGGCGTTTTCTTTTTCCAGCTCGACGATCAGTACCTTGGATTGGGCGTTGACGATCGCCGCATCTTTGATGCCCTGGACTTCGTTGTTTTTAAGCCTTTCAAGGACCTCGTTTGATACTTCTGCCTGTATTGCCAGGGAAACAGGTGCATTCACAAGACCTCTTAAGACATCGAGGGCTTCGTGTCCCTGCGTCTGACAGCCGCCCGAATAATGCATCTTCCTGATCCTGTCGATATATTCTTTCTTGCCTACCACAAGGCCGATCCCTTCCGGCCCCTGCAGCTTGAACGCTGAGAAGCAGGAGAGATCAGCTCCCATCTCACAGCCTATCTTTGCGGTCTTCATGACCGCATAGTTTTCATCGATGATGATCGGAAGATCTCTTGTCGCTTTGATCGTCTTTATGACTTTTTCCAGTTCATAGGAATCCTCGATCTGCTGTCTGCTGTGCTGGATGAGCACTGCCTTGATCTCGGTGTTTTCCTTCAGTGCTTTTGTTATTTCTTCCTCGCTGTTGAAATCTGCTTCGACCGGCTTTAGTCCCAGCATCTCAAAGCTGGTCTTGGTCGTTGAATAGATCGGCGCTTTATGGACCAGGATCGTGTCGTTTGCCTTGAGGACGGCGGCCAGCGCATAGCGTATGGCTCCGGTACCGGCGCCCCTGACCATGATCGCTTCTTCACAGCCAAAGAAATCGGCTACTGCAGCTTCGGCTTTCTTGGTGGTGAGCGGCTGATTGTCCGGCTGACGGACTCCAAGATCGCCTCTGCTCAAAATCTCGCAGCCGGTAAAATGCGTGGTAATACAGTCGATCATCCTGAACTGTTTTTTCTTTGCTTCCTCTAGGGAAATGCTCTGTAACGGGTAAGCTTTCATATGTCCCTCTTTATTCCTGATAACCATCCATGAAATAGCTGTTTATATCCAGGAAATACCTTTCTATAAGTTCATCATGTACATCTTCTATATATTCGGCAGCTTTCAGTAAAGCCCCGACTTTCTCTTCCCTGCTTTGTGATATCAGTAAAGTTGCGCAGCCAAATTCTTTGCGAGGTATGGCCAGCGCTGTAGCCCCTGCGGTATTGCATACCCTGATATAGCCTTTGCCGCTGGCATTCTGGATCTTTTTCGTTTCTTCATCAAAGTGTCCGAAAAGGGAGTCACCGAAACCTTCAAGATCTATCGGTCCTTCCCTGATGATCAGGACATCGCAGTCTTTCAGAATCTCTTCAAGCTTTTGTGTAAGTTCGACTCTAGGCAGGAACCTGTCAGGAAGCTCAATGATCCTGGAATCGATCCCTTCATATTTCTGATCAGAGAAGACCTTACCATAGCTTTCTGCGGCCTTGATGCCGATACTGTCTTCAATGGCCTTGAACAGGATCTTTCGATCTCTGGCCATGAAGCCGAGCGAATTATAGGCCTTCATGCCGTCGGTGTTTTCTTTTAATGTCTGTTCACGATCTTTCTCGATCAGCCTTGAAATAAAGCCGTAGATGTTTACGCACATTGCCGGAGCCAGGACCGATCCTCCGCCGTCATTGCCTATTCCCAGGTCGTTGATGCCCGCAAAGACGTTG
>CADCPE010000083.1 GCA_902803275.1 uncultured Erysipelotrichaceae bacterium | reverse complement strand
GCATCATAGGTCCTGCCTCTGATGATATCCGAAGCTCTTGTCAGATCGCTCACCGATACATAGCCGACGATCGAGGTGTTCTTGATCAAGGCGATTACTTCGCCCAGATATGTGTCCAGAATGACCTTCAAAGCCTGCGGAAGGATTATATGAAAGAATGCGATCCATTTCTCGAAGCCCAGAGCCATCGTGGCTTCTTCCTGTCCCTTGTCCACGGAAGCAATGCCGCTCTTGAGCAAGCCGTAGAAAGTAAAGCCGAAGATGATAGAGAAGCCGATTATGGATACGGTATTGGCCTTGATCGAAGACGTCTTGAACACGACATAGAATAGCAGCATCAGCAATACGACTGCCGGCAGTTTGGCCAGGATCTTCTGCAGAGAATCAAGGATCTTCTTGGCTGTCGGATTGGCTGTTGAAAGCATATAGATCAAAAGACCCAGCAGTGTTCCGAAAACGATCGACAAAAAGGAAATCAGTACCGTAACTCCGGTGCCTTTGATCAGCAGCTTATATCTTTCTTCTTCGATGAAATTCTTATAGAAACTGTCTTTTACTGATTCAATGATATTTTTGTTTTCTGCATTGACAGCTCCGCTTCTGATCATGGTCACAACTCTTCCGGTATAGCTGGAAGTACAGAAATTGACGCTCTTGGCTCTTTCTTCGGTAATGTAGATGCCATTGAAGGCCACGTCATACTTGTTCATGGCAACGGATGTAAGCAGGGCATCGAAACTGACGGTCGAGATCTCGATGTCATAACCGTATTCATGGCAGAAACCATACAGCAGTTCCGCCTCATAGCCCTGATATGTATTGTTGGAGATAAAGGAGAACGGTGCGGCATCAGGCGTCGTAACACACCTTATCGTTCCGTTTCTGCCGTCAAGTTCATATTCTTCCTTTTTCTGCGAAGTGCCCTCAGGATTGATCCACTTATCCTGCAGCCTCTTCAGTTCACCGCTATTTTCAAGCTTTTCAAGATATTCATTGAACTGTTCAAGCTTGTCTAGATTTTCATCAGAAAAACAGATGCCGTAATGGACTTCTCCGATCGCTTCATCAAGATAATTGACTTCACCATTCTGCTTCACCATCATCATGGCGACCGGTTCATCTGAAACAAAACCGTCGATCTTGGAAGTCGTCAGTCCCAGCAGCAGTTCCGATCTGCTGCCGAAATAGATGATATCGGAATCTGGGAATACTTCTTCGATCAGCACATCAAAAATCGAACCGGACATGCAGCCCATGTTTCTGCCGTTTAGTTCATCGACGCTTTGAATGATCGTATTTTCTTTCCTTGTGCATCCTGCCAGCGCAAGCAGGATCAGCAGTATTGTTGTTATCTTCTTTAACATTTTCATACTCATAGATATTTTATTCAAAAATGTGCTTTTATTCCATATCCAATTTGCCGTCTTTAATGACCAGATCGATCATTCTTTGATCCTGCGGGATCTTTTCCAGATCCTTGGCATCATTGTAGATCTCGTTTATCTCTGCAGGAATGTCCAGCAGCGTCCTGGCAATAACGGCTGCAGCTAAGCTGGAGCCGAAGACTGAGGCGTGTTCGCCATCTTCAAAATACAGTTCATCAGGATATGTTTCTTTTATCTTCCACCATATGTCACCTACCGGACACACGGTTGCGTCAGTCTTTGAAGCCAGTTCTCTGTAGGCCTCACTCATCGCTTTCTGGCCTTCGGGGTTGTTTCTTTCGCTCCAGGTCATATACAGATAGATCTTTGTCTTTTCCGGGCATAAAGCAGCGATCTTACAGCCGCTTTCGATCAATGATTGTTTCCCGGGAAATGGATGGGCATTATGCTGAAGCACTACCGCATCGTAGTTTCCATACATCAGATTGAAGTATGTCTGAGACATGCTCAGGTGATAGTCAAGTCCTACGGCAGGTATTGCAAGCATTGTGATATCTGCCTTTTCGTTATGCTGCTCAAAGAAGTTTTTTACTCTGAGCGGCACATAATGGACAAACGTGTGCGAATTGCCAATGAACAGTATTTTCATCTGATCAGTCCTCGATTCTCAATTACCCCTAATTATACTTTATGGTGTTTATGCTTTCCTGTTTTTTTGTAAAATAAGAGTATACAGATACGGGAAATAAAGGAGTCACTATGAAAAATGTTTTTATTGTCAATCCAAAAGCCGGTTCAGAAGATAATCTAAAACTCGTCAAAAGAAAGATCGCCGAAGCCGGTATCGAGGATCAATGCGATATATATGTAACCCTGAGCAAAGGCAATGCGACGATCTTTGCGGATGAATATATCCTGAATCATCCGGATGAGGAGATCAGATTCATCGCCTGCGGTGGTGATGGCACGATCTGTGAAGTCTTCAATGCCGCCGTCCACCGACAGAATGTCTCGGTTTCTGTCTTTCCTTGCGGTTCAGGCAATGACTTCGTCAAGGTATTCGGCGGACCGGAAAGATTCTCCGATCTGAAAAAGATCATTGAAGCTCCTGCAAAGAAGATCGATGTCATGAGAGTAGGAAACCGCTATTCGGTCAACGTCATAAACTTCGGTTTTGATACAACGGTTGCGATACAGGTCAACGAAGACCGCGAAAGGACCGGCAAGGGTTCCAAGAGTTCCTACACCAAGGGCATCGTCAAAGCTCTTTTTACCAGCATGAAGAATCATTTCAAAGTCTATGCCGATGGCGAACTGCTTGATACGAACGGCGTTTCGCTCTTATGCACTTTAGGCAACGGACAGTATGTCGGCGGATCCTTCAGATGTTCACCAAGAGCTGTGCTCGATGATGGTCTTATCGAAGTATGTCTGGTCAAGACCATTTCCCGACTGAAATTTATCCAGCTGATCAAATCCTACAAGGAAGGAACACACCTGGATAATCCGGAACTTCAGGATGTGCTGATCTATCGCCGTGCCAAGAAGGTCGATGTTGAAGCACCAGAAGGTTTTGCCTTCTCTCTTGATGGTGAAATCGTCTATCAGAACAAGTTCTCGGTCGAGATCGAAGAAAAAGCCCTCAACCTGGCTGTTCCCGAATGATCTATACATACCGTTACAAAACTCCCTGTCAGTTTGATGATCTTAAGCTTTCAAGTGACGGCGAGTATCTCACTGAAGTGTCATTTATAAGAAGAAACGAAAAGATCAGAAACAGTGATGAGAGATACTTTAAAGATGCGATCAGATGGCTCGATCTATATTTCGATCACAGGATTCCTGACTTTACTCCGAAATACAGGATCATAGATCTGACCCCGTTTAGAGAAAGCGTCATCAGGATCATGGAAAAGATCCCTTACGGAAAGACGATCACCTACGGTCAGATTGCAGATATGATCGCCAAAGAAAAAGGAATCCCGAAGATGTCAGCCCAGGCGGTAGGCGGTGCGGTAGGCTTCAATCCTATCTGCATCATCGTTCCCTGTCATCGTGTCATGGGAGCCCATAATAAGATCACCGGTTATGGCGGAGGAATAGAAAACAAGGTTGCCCTGCTTAAGCTCGAGGCAACCTTTTAATTTACTTGGTCTTGATCGTTATGCTGTAACTGTCGCTGCTGTATGAAGAGATGAAATTCTTCAGGATCTTCTGGGCGTTCTCGTCAGCCTTTTCAAGAAGTCCTTCTTCAACAGCTCTTTCCTCTTCCTTGTGGATCAGATCCGCAAAGGAAACCGCATAGTCTTCAGGCGAGATCGGATTCAGGATATTGTTTTTGATCTCGTAGAACTTGTAAGAATCAGGATCAACTTCACTGCTCATGATTCTTGATTTTGGAAGCAGCACGGTTATCGTTTTGGCATCCCTGTCTATGCTGACTTCTATTTCCGTAAAATCGATTCCGGCCTTGATGTTTCCATCATAGCTGTAGGTAAAGGAATTGGAAGTAAGCGGTATGTTGGTGACAAAGTCGATGCCTATCGAAGTAAGATCAAGTTTCTTGGAATCTTCAACGGTTTCCGTTCTGGTGAAATAGTACTCGGCAGTATTCATTTCACCGATCTGTCTTAAGCCTGATTCGATCGTTTCACCGATCACAGCCAGATCATCCTGAATGATCCCCTGATCATCCTGACCAATACTGATCGGTTCAAGTTTTTTATAGACTTGAAGATACCACCAGGTAGCACCCACACAGAGAAGAGCTACGACCAACAGAAGTTTTATCACGTTTCTTATTTTCATTTCTGCTTTGATCTCCTTCCTATATAAATCAATACGATTTTATAATATTCTCTGGCAGTTTTGGTCAAAATCACATTGTTTCACAAAAAAAGTGAATCTTCTTTGCAAAGCTGTTCAAGAGATCCACTTTTATCATATGTTTATTATCCGTTATGTGTCTGGAAATACTT
>CADCPE010000082.1 GCA_902803275.1 uncultured Erysipelotrichaceae bacterium | reverse complement strand
TTGCCTTTGAAAGTTGCCTTCATATTGGCAAAATAACCGTATATATTGGCTAAGAAATTGGATAAAAAGAATGGCAGTACATAGCCCCAGGTAACCGCTCCGTCAACTACATATCTGCTTTCACCAGTAAAGAGCACTTCAGGGTCAAATAACGGCTGCAGAAAGGAAGGAAGCGGGGCCCTGAAGGAGTCGAATATCAGCGGCAGAATATTTGCCAGCAGAAGCTGCAGAATGCTTATACTGCTGCTTACGATATTGAATTTCACAAACTGCCACAGTTGACTCTCGCTGTTCTTATCATCCCATTTCTTGTAGAATTCCAGTATTTTTTTCATCTCTTCTATTATATGACTTAACAGAAAAATGGCACGTTTCTTTTTTGAGCATGTGCCTGAAAGAGCTTTTTTCTTACTTCACAGGGTATTTTCCATACAGCTTATTCAACAAGATGCAACAGGATCTTATTCTTTGTTTTAGGCTTACTTTCTCCATATAATCTTCATCGATCTGCACAGGCAGTTTTACTGTCTCGCCTTCTATCCCTTTATCGATCAGCGCCTTTTCAATATCTTCGATACTGTTCCTATATAGTCTGTTTGGAAGCGGATAGTTAAGGATTGTCAGCACTTCTGAAACAAAGCTCATACAGTTGTAGGCTCTTATGTTTCTGTGGCCATGAACGATCGGCATCAGGATCATATCCATAACATCGAACGGGCAATCCTTAACTTCATCCATAAAAGCGATGATCGCATCTTTTTGCGCATCGCTTATCTTTGTTTCATAGATCTTTACTTCGACTTCTTCATAGGCAAAATATGCCAGTTTTTCTTCAGTCAGACCCGCATCAAAAGGATCGTGGTATTTGCGCCTGGAAAAGGAGTAATAGTTTTCTTTATCAAAGCTGATCGTGACATGCGTATAGGGATAAGGCATGAAGAATCTACCGATCTTTCCGATCAGCGAATTCGATTTTTCAAAAAGGATATAAAAATCATTCATCTTGCTGCTCCCTTGAAAAGATGCTGCGGATAAAAGAACGGATATAGTCGCCATAATCGATGAAATCATAAACCCCGTCTTTCTGCGCCTTTAAAAACAGTTTTATCAAAAGGACATAGTAATGGAAATACCAGCTTCTTACGGAAAGCTTTTCTGGTCTGCATACAAGATGCAGATAATCGAAATGTGTCAGATCATCAGTAATGTATTCAGCACCATCACTTATGCCCAGCTCCGGGGTATAGATGGATACGGCCACGTGCTTTAGATCATGCTTCTTGATGTACGAATACAGCTGTCGGAAATCTTTTCCTGTGAAATTCAGTCCCAGAATAAACATGGCCATCAGTCTGATCCCGTATCTCTTGCATATCCCGATACATTTTTCATTGTTTTCTACAGTATTGTGCTTATTATAATCTTCAAGTCTGCTGTTGCGGATATCTTCAAAACCGACCAGGACATAGTATAGTCCGATCTTCGCAAACTGCTTCATCAGCTCTTCGTGTCCCGCTATAAAATCAGCCCTTCCATAGCAGATGTATCTTCTTGAAATATTCCTCTTTCTTATCTCGTCTATGAAAGTCTCAAGATATGCTTCATCAAAAAGAAAATCATCATCGACCAGATAAACATTTCGGTTATCATTCTCTGCTATCTCATCAACAAGATCATAAACATTCCTGCGGCTATAGGTCTTGTTGTTCATAGTGTTGCGGATGCAGAAGCTGCAGCGATATGGGCAGGAAAAACTGCTGCGGATCCACATCGCATGTTCAAGATCGAGATACTGGTAACGATCATTGTGTTCATAAAAATAATCGCGATCAGGCCTTGGCAAATCATTGATGTCAACTGCTTTCTTCTTATTTGAGATCCAGCCTTGCTTGGCCCTGTATGAAAGATTGAAGACATCTCTTTTCCCTTTTATGATGTCGGGCAGATCATTGTAGTTATAGCCGCTCAGTACAATGTCGACATAATCTTTAAAAAGTCTATGCGGACACGCCTGGGCATGGATGCCACCCAATATTACAAGACCATCGAATTCCTCTTTAAAAGTTTCGGCGTATTCCAGAATAAAAGGTTCCTGAAAACAGCGGCATTCGCCATAGAAGACATCGAACTGTTTGTTTAAGATAAACTGTTTAAATGATAAAGATTCCACCTGCTTATCAAAAACAGTCACTTCATGAAAGTGTTTTTTTAATATGGCACTGATCCATTCAAGATCCAGGCATTCATTTTCTATTACGCCCTGAAAGTCATATCTGCTGCGTGATTCCTCTGGACGTACCAGCAATACCTTTGCCATCTAATTCTCCTTCAGGAGCTTCTCAATCGCCTTGTAAAGCAATGAATTGGCCTCTTTGACATCACAGGTTTCTATCCTGAGTGCATCGCCATAAACTATCCTCAGATCATCAGAATTGAACTTGTAATCACCTTTTATGCAATACGGGATGATCTTTGAACCTGTCTCGATCGCCAGGCGGACAGCTCCGCTCTTAAAAGGTAAAAGCAGTTTCTTTGTATAGTTTCTGGCTGCTTCCGGAGAGATGTTTATTATTCCGCCATTTCTGAGAATTGCTTTGGCTCTTTCATATGCTTCAGGGTTTTTATTCGCATCAAGATCGACACTGATCGCTCCTATGGCTTTAAAGAACGGGCCGAACGGTCCCTTAAAAAGCTCGCTTTTTGCCAGAGCATGAACCGTACGTTTTGTACATATATCTACAAGGATCGGATCTAAAGCGTGTTTATGGTTGCCTGCCAGGATTATCTTTCCATTTTCCGGGATCCTTTCAGCACCAATTACTTTCGGATGATAAAAATGCCTGAAAACAGGCGCTACTATCATCCTGCATAACTGATATATGCTGTCATTACGCATCATTTTTATTGTAATTAATATCTTCTGCTTTAGGCAAACATAAAAACGGTAAAAAGAATCCCCAATTTATGATAAACATTTGTTTCTCTTTCATATAAAACACAGCTTTTCCATGTCGTTTCAGATAAAATAATGAAAAATTGTTATTTGATTCACAATTTGGTCTGTTTCTTAGCCTGTTAATAGCATATAATTTTATTGGCAATCATCGATCATTGCCTTAGAGAAAGGAATATATTATATGGATCTAAAATTAAAAGACAAAGTCGTATTAGTTACCGGCGGTACTGGCGGTATCGGTACAGCGATCGTCAAAGGCTTTCTGAATGAAGGAGCTAAAGTTGCCTTCTCTTCTACAAGCCAGGCTAAGATTGACTCTTTGCTTCCAACTCTTGGAGCAGCTGATGGCCAGGTAGCTGGTTTCGTAGCAGATTTAAACAAAGAGGAAGACATCAAGAATTTCGTTGAAAACGCTAAAGCTCATTTCGGTACAATCGACATCGTAGTACCAAATGCAGGCTATGAAGGAAAGGCTCATCCTGTTCAGGACATGACGCTTGATCTGTTCGAACAGACTTATATGCTCAATGTCTTCGCTGTCATGTTGACAATGAAGTACGCTGCACCTACACTGATCGAAAAACAGTCTGGAGCAGTTGTCGTAGTTGCTTCAGCTGCAGCTTATGAACCTACTGCAGGAAACAGTGCTTATGTTTCATCTAAGTATGCAGTTGCAGGTTTAACTAAGTGTATCGCACTTGAACTCGGCCCTGTTGGTGTTCATGTAAATTACGTCTGCCCAGGACCTGTTGATACTCCAATGATGCTCCGTATCGAAAAAGACTTCTTTGGTGATACAATGACTCACGAAGAAGCAATGGCTATGCTTGCCGGCACTTATGCCATGGACAAGAGATATGCTAAGCCTGAAGAAGTTGCAAATGCTGTTCTGTATCTTGCTTCTGAAGTTTCTTCTCACACTGCTGGTATGGGTATGCACGTTGACTCCAAGGTCTCAGCAGCCAGCTAATAATTCAAAACATATCATTTATGAAACCGTATCAATGTGATACGGTTTTTTTATACACCTGATGAATAAATAGTAAGTATTATACAATCGTTCGTGTATTTTTCACTCTCAGCTTTTTTCCGTGTCTTTTTTTGATAAATTATATTAACTGATTATTTTTTATTCCTTTTATTATCATAAAGAAAAACACATTATCACCTGCAGGAATACATAGTGTTACAATAAAGTTAATCAAATAACAGGAGGAAATAATATATGTCAGATTTAACAAACAGCAAATTTGTCGGTACATGGAGACCGGTCTCTATCGAATTTCTTGGAAATAAAGGTGATTTTAAAACAGAAAGCAGATTAGAGATAAAAGGCGATGGAACAGCCATAATGTCTTCTCCAGATGAAGCTGAAGACGATAGAAAAGC
>CADCPE010000081.1 GCA_902803275.1 uncultured Erysipelotrichaceae bacterium | reverse complement strand
TGAACAGAAATACGCTCATAGGCTGGTTTTTGACCGCTCTGATCGTATCCGCATATATCTATCTCTATAAGACCACACAGATAAACAAAGTGCTGCTTTTTATTGCAGCTGTGCTTCTTTTTGCGGCAAGCGTATATCTGAGCTGGCCACCTTACAGATTTGTCAGGGCTGTATCTGTTAAGGATCCGAAGCCCTCTGAGATCGTTACCACAAACTATGGCAAGGTCAAAGGCGTCTTGAACAAGGACGAAACGGTAGCGGTCTATGCCGGCATACCCTACGCCAGAAGACCTGTCGGAGAACTTCGCTGGAAACAGCCGCAGGAACCGGAATCCTATCCCGGGACACTCATAGCCGATCATTTCATGTATCGAAGCATGCAGGAAGAGAATCTTCCGCTTTACGATTCCCTGACAAGGATCATCGGCTATCATGACTTCAGGATCTCTCTTCAGGACAATTTTGTAGAACCGGTCAGTGAAGATTCATTGAATCTCAACATCTTCAAGCCGAACAGGGAAGCAAACGGGCTTCCGGTGCTGGTCTTTGTCCATGGCGGTTCGCTTCAGAACGGGCATAGTTCGACATTTGACTATAACGGCGAGAATCTGGCCAAAGAAGACATCATCTTCGTTTCTCTCACTTACCGTCTGGGTGCTTTCGGTTTTCTTGCGGACAGGCAGCTTGCTGAAGAATCGAAAAACCACACTACGGGAAACTATGGCCTTCTGGATGTGCTGCAGGCACTTAAATGGATACATGGCAACATCGCATATTTCGGTGGAGATCCTGACAACGTGACTCTGGCCGGCGAATCGGCGGGAGCTGCACTGGTTTCGGCTTTATGTACTTCACCGCTGGCGCAGGGCCTGTTTGAAAGGGCAGTCCTTGAAAGTTCGACCTTGGCTTCAAAGGTCCCTCCGCACTCATATCGGCAGTTTGACGAGGCACTTGCTTCAGGAGAAAAGCTCAAGAAGAGATACGGCGTTTCGGATGTAAATGAATTAAGATCTTTACCGGCAAAAGAACTTGTCAAGGAAGCCGACAGTCAGCACCATATCACCGTTGACGGTTATGTGCTGACTGAAGATCCTTATGAAAGCTATCAAAAGGGCATCCATAACGAAAAGGCTATCCTGCATGGTTTCAACAGCGAGGAAAGCGGTCCTTTTGTGATATTCTCACAGGCCGACATGAAAAACTACGAAGAGAAGCTGCGATACTATTTCGGCGATCTTACCAATGAGGTCCTCGCACTATATCCGGCAGAGACTGATAAGCAGGCCAGAGAAAACTGGGCAAAAATCTATGGCGCTCTGTTTTTCAACTATCCTCATTACTGTCTTAACAGACTCGCAGTCTCCAACGGGATCCCGGTATACGAGTATCGTTTCAGCAAGCATAACGGTTCCCTGGGTCCGTGGCATTCAGGCGAGATGATCTATCTGTACGGCAATATCCCGGAAAGATCCGCTGTATATGATGATTCGGACAGGAAGCTTTCCAAAACGATGTCTTCCTACCTTGTGAACTTCGTCAGAAACGGAAATCCCAACGGAAACGATCTTCCTGAATGGAAAGAGAATCTTGATTCAAATACGCTGATGCAGTTTGATGAAAAGATCGGGATCATTGATGATGAACTGATCAGCCTGTACGCGATCATGGACAGGCTCTACGGTTTTCAATCCTGAAAACAGGATGCTTTGATCATCAACGCTTTTAAAAAAGGTGCACCAGTCATGGCCTGCACCTTTTTGGTTATGCCTGTTTAAGCCTATAGATTCATATCGTAATCATCCGGAAGGAACCATCTTCCGTTTCCACCGCTTATCTTTGACAGGAATTCGTAGTCAATGCTTCTGATTTCAATTCAGGCTTCAGGGATCCGATGAACTTTGACTTTATCTCTTCGTTTTTCAGTCTTTCTATCATGGAGGGTCCTCTTTGGCATATATTCTTATAGACAATTGTCATAATCAGGAACTTCTTTATTTCATTATGATGGTTTTATGTTCCGTGATAGGTTTATCATAAAAATAAAGAAACATAAAACAAATTTCGGTTTGAGGATAAACGCATGAAAATGAAAGAAGGTTCAGGCTGGAAAGCCTGGAATGACGAAGACAATGAGCGCTATTTCGGTGAATACGGCGGCATTCAGTCCTACAGTCTGTATGAGCTTAGCAGGCAGCAGTATGAACAGCTTGACAGCAGCATGAGCGAAGGGGATGCTTCAGAAATCATGTACGAAGGACGCCATCTCTATATGTCGGTAGATGACCGCTGCGGCCCGCCGTATACGATCGTTTTTGATGATGACTACGAAAAGCTTTGTCCTTGGGCTAAAGTGATCAAAAGCGGCAGGAAATGGTCGGATGAACTGACTGATGCGGCAGTGGAACTGTTTGAATCGGAAAAAAACAACCGTGAACAGAGAAGAAAAAAACGAGCCAGAAGGATAAAAAGCAACGATGCTTTAAAATCTGATAATAGAAAATAATGACTTCATTTAAAACCGAAGTCATTTCTTGTATATATGGCTGTATTGCTGTTAAATAAATATAACAACTTATTTCATTTTATCGCAGATAAGATGCAGAGGTAAAAACTAATGAAAAGACAGCATGTTGACAAGCCGATCACAGTGATTCTTGCATCCCTTTTGATGCTTACGCTTGTTTCCTGCAGCATAAAGCAGTCTGAAGAAGAAAAACGTGAACAGTCAATGATGGAAAGGATCGCTGCTGTCGATGGCGTGATCAGTGCTGAGATTGTTGAAAACAATCAGTCCGAATGACTGATGGAAAAGTATGCCGTCATGGTGGAGCAGCAGATCGACTGGAAAGACCCTGCTGCCGGAACGTTTGCCCAGCTTGTGGAAGTGGGGATCCACAAGGATGCGGAAGTCAATATTCTTGAAACATACGGATATCCGTTTCTGGATGGCGATCTTTCTGCAGACAATCAGCCGGAACTCTGTATCATCCTTTGCATAGCTTTTGCGTGTTTTCGAGAATTAAACCGATTTTACTGAAATGCTTCAGATGACATCAGCGAAACATCATCACATCAGCAGTTGCCTGATATATGGGCCATAAAACAGTTTCTGATAAAATAGAATCATAAGGAACAGGAGAAACAATAATATGGAAAAGATAACGAAACTTTTATCAGTTATATTTCTTACGATTTTAATGCTTGTCCTTCCTGCTTGCTCAAACGATTTTGATGAATATGAGAGGGAAGATAAAGAAAGAATCGAAAGCAGGAAAGATAGCCTTCATTTTGCTTTGGAAGCCTGCACCGGGACCTGCCTGAAAAGAGAAGAGATGGCTCAGCTGGTACACAACTTTGATAAGGTGCAGAATGATTATGGTGGTGCCCGTATCACTAACACAGTATATTTCCCGGAACTGCAGCTTGTTACACCAGGAGAGCACGAACATGATGAAAATACCAGATATGAGATCACATTGCTGAAAAAAAATGAAGAAGGCTTTGATACGGGAATTAAAGTCAGCGTCATGTCTGATACCTCGGGATGCAAGATCGAAGAACCTGAACCTCAGCAGCCAACGGAAACAACAGAAACTACCGAAACAGTTTCCGGACTTTCTGCAAAAGATATAGCGGGTTCATATACAGCTGCCTCGCTGCTTAAGGTAAACATGAAAGGCAAGGATGAGGACGAGCCTTGGACGGAGATCTATTCTGAAGAGTTTACCGTTACCTATAATGTTTCTGCAGTAGATGAAAAGACGCTCAGGATCGATATAGAAACAACAAAGTTTGGCGAAGGCCCTTATGATCCTGCAACAGGCATATGTGAATTCAAAATAGCTCCGGAATTCTATGAGGCAATGCCTAATGCAAAACACGATGACTTTATTAGAAGAGTTTCTTTTTCAAGAAAGGGTGACAAGATTCAGTTTGAAATGATCGTTGTTGGTCAGGATGAAGACTCTGTCACAATAGGGATTAAAAATGAATAAAAAAGAAACGCTTGATGAACAGCTAGAGGAAATTGCCGGTGGCAATTATGCCGAAGATTTTTATTAGGCGGTCAGTAAATTCGGTAATAATTACAAACTGATAAAAAACGCGATCGATACAAACACCTGTCCTATCTGCAGTAAGCAGATCATTTCTGATCTCGAAAAGTGTGAAGCTACTGATTTCTTTGCCCACTTAAGAAGTGCACACCCGGATCTGTAAAGGCATCTATCATTTGTATAACTGCTCAGATAAAATCTCTTAAACAGTCTGGAAACCCATATTGTTTCTTTTTTCTATCCATGTCAGTTACAGGCATCGTATATAATAATGTCAATATAACAGGAGACAAAATCACGGCGGACAAGAGAATATTAAATGAAGAAGAATTACTTGATATTGTTGGCGGTTACATCTTTGAAAACAGAGTCGCCGGCAGATGGCAGGTCATCAATGACAAGACCGGAGGCGTAGAGTACGAATCATCATTTCGGAGCTGTGCCGAGTGGATGGCGGATTATCTTGGGTACTCTACAGAAGAGATCAAATGGGATAGAGTCGATCAATTGATAAAGGCTCACGAAGCTTCAGAACAGCAGAAATGATCGGCAAACAATAACCAATAATATAATATTCCTGATTACACGAAGAAGAAATCATAATGGATTTCAAGAAAGTTACCAAAGAACAGCTTGAAGAAGCTAAAAATTGTACTACCGAAGAAGCAAAAAGGGCGTTCATTGAAAAACAGAAAATACAGCTGTCTGACGAAGATTTAAACAGAACGGTCGGTGGTGGGGGCATTATACCAGATGTGCTCAAATGTGATAAATGCGGAGCAACTTTCGAATCTTACACAGATGTTATATATCATGTTTTCTGGGAACATTTTATAGGCTGATCGGCTATTATAATTTTCTTATCACTTACAATTCTGATGGGCAGGCTCATGCTTGCCTTTTTTTGAATGGAAGTTGGATTTTTCGAAAACTCAGCAATAAAGACATTTATTCTTAAAATGGAACACTGCACGAATACTGTTTTGCGCAGGATATGAATTCATTTTGTTTTCTTCAGGAATTCACCAAGAGTTCAGTTTTGTCTTTTATGATACAGACAGACAGACAGGAGGATTTAACTGAATATGAAAAAAACACTGTTGTTATCGATTGGTCTGCTGCTCAGTATCTCGCTGTTTGGATGCAGCAGGACAAATAATACGCAAACGGTGCAGACAT
>CADCPE010000080.1 GCA_902803275.1 uncultured Erysipelotrichaceae bacterium | reverse complement strand
TATTTTGAGCTCTTTATCATTCTTAGATGGGTTTAGCTAGAAACATTTGCACTATAGATGAGCGTAGAAGTTTTCACAGCACAAAAAAAGCATTTTGATGCATAGACTGTATTTGAGACATGAGAAACAAAAAAATCCTTTTTGACTTCTTGAAATCAATAGTGATTCTCTAGGGATTGCGATCTTAGGCTCTCTGATTAAGGATCGGATAGGGACAATAGAAATAAGAAACGTTATGTTTTTATCAACATATTTAAATATTACAGTTGCCTTTCGTTTCTATTTCTGTTAACATCTAAGAGTACTTGTTGGAAGACTCGTGACAGTTTTCTGTTTGGTGGAAACTGATCGGTGGAATTGTGAGCGAGGGCACAACTTGTGCAGCCTGTCCTTGTGACAGGTTTTTTTGTTGCCTTTATGTCTTATGAAAATGCGGGAATACGTGAACAAGGCATATAAAAATCTGCAGGAAACCTCATCCAGCAATTGACAGAGACACCAAAAGTTTGAAACATAAGAAGCTTAAAAACTGCTCTACCTTTATTCTGCCCGATCGATCAGCAATATCGTATATAATTACAAATAGGAACAGGAGATTGATGCTCTCCATTGGGAGAAGCAGATCCTCCAAAAAAACTATGTGAAGTTCTGATGGACTTCATCGATTCCCATGAAGATCTTAAAAGATACTGGGAAGAGAATATAAATGTAGATTGTTGTAAAAAAGATACAATAGTAACTGTTTTGATGTCAGATGACGTTAAGGAAATGATTTCTTATTTCGGGAGGTAGAGCATAATGAAGAAAGAAGATAAAAGAAACATGCTTGATGAAAGTAAGCTTGAAAAAGTCAGTGGGGGCGGTCTGTTTGATTCAGATGAACTGGACGCGTTTCTTAGAAAAGCTGGCTGCACAGTAAAAGAAGGCCTTTTCAGTAATGACTATTACTGTCATGGTGAACTGATGGAAGTCGAAGATATGGAACTGGCTGTGTTCTACTATAACCATACTGGTCAGCAACTGCCGACGATTGATGAAATGTGGCGCTGGTACGAAACAACTGGCAAATATATTCGTTAGTCAGCATTATCGTATACAATAAAGCTTAAGTCCGGAATGGCAGCTAGGATAACATAATGCCTAGAAACCTGATTAGTTAAAAAACACAGGCTCTATTTATTTTATAGAGTGAAAAAGAAAGTAATCAAAAACACTAAAAAAGCCTTTAAACAAAGGCTTTTTTCAGTCAATTGTGATTCCCTTGGGGCTTCAACCCCAGATCCTCTGATTAAGAGCCATTAGTGAATTATCGAAATAATGCAGTATTTATAAGTGCTTTTAATACATGCCTTTGCTAGGTGATATCATATGATCAGATAACAGTTAAATTATAGGTCTGATAGCACATCTGTGCAAATGAGGGTTTTTTCAAAAAAAGATTCCTTCTTTTTTCAGAAGGAATCAGGTATCAAGAACGTATGATAAAGACAAAAAACTTTTGCTTTATATGAGTTTCAGTTTTATCAGGGCCTTATATACACCATCATCATTGATATCATCTGTCACGAGATCGACTCTATCTTTCAATTCTTTTGAGCCGTTACCCATGGCAACACTGATGCCGGTCTCTGACAGTATCTCGATATCATTGTTGTTGTCACCGAATCCGACACATTCGCTGAAGGAGATGCTGTTGGCATCAAGGACTTCTTTAACTCCACTCAGTTTATTGACACCGTACAGCAGGAGATCACTTGATCTTTCATCGATCCTGATCGCAACGCATTTTTTCGCAAACCTCGCATTGAAGGCATTTGCCTGCAGGGTGCTTGAACCAAGACATCCTCCATTTGGTTCTCTTTTCAAGTGCTGCGTCTGATCATTGAAAACAACGTTTTTTCTAGAATCTTTCGTCTTGTCGTAGAAATTCTCGAAAACATCCGCATGGATATATTCATATACCTTGTCAGGATACTTCCATACAAGTCCAATACTGTTCTGGATGCAGTAGTCATACACTTCCTGTACGAGTTCTTTGGAAAATGTTTTCTGTTTGAGGACATTGCCGTTTCCATCAAGGATGATATGCCCGTTTGTACAGACGATATAATCAGGATGAACACCCTGTTCATATATGGCTGAAGCTGTCTTTGGCGGTCTCCCTGTTGCCAGTATTATGATGATACCGTTTTTCTGAAGCTGTTTCAGGCCTTCGATAGCTGAAGGCATGAAAGACTTCGTCTTCATGTCAAAAAGCGTATCATCGATATCGAATATTGCGGCTTTTATGTTTCTTTCGCTCATAAACAGTATGAAGCGGGATCTCACGATCCCGCTTGTCCTTTCTTTAACTTCTTGCTGCTTCTATGAATTCTTTGGCGTTATCATAATCCATCGGATTGTACAGATAACGGTCTTTCTTTAAAGCAGTTCCGACTACCACCATATCGCAATACTGCAGCATTTCCTTGATGTTTCCCGGATTTGCTCCGTTGTTGAAAGAGATAGGGACATTAGGATTGTTTTTCTTGCATCTTGCGATATTTGATTCGCTAAGCGGCTGTCCTTTCTTTGGACCATTGAGTGAATAGCCTGCTACCGGTACATCTTTGTACAAAGAAGCGGCGATCTCGTCAAAAGTCCTTGTATCAAGCGAAGAACCGTTATGAGGTTCGAAGCTCGTATACACACCGATATCATCAGCTCCGATGCTCTTGGCATAGCGGAAGATCTCACCGGGAGTCTTGATCAGCGGGCCATAGTTGCCTACCTGCTGTCCACAGAAGAATCCTCTGCAGAAAGTAGCTCCGACAGCTTTGGCAACGGAGATCGCGGAGATCGGATCGTTCATTATACCTACGCCGAAAGGAATAGTAAGATCTCTAGAGACCGTGGAAACTATGTGCGTATAAGCAGCCAATGCACCCTGGCCGATGTTTTCAACGTACGGATAATCCCATTCGTTGGCGAACACCGCACCGTCAAAGCCAAGTTCCATCAGGATCTCAGCTTCTTTTTTAAGATCGGCGATATGTTGCTCGATACTGTAGTTTCTATCCCACATCGGTGTTCCCGGCAGAGCTCTAAGATGCAGGCAGCCGATGATCGGTTTTTCCTTGCCGAAACGTTTGACGTGCTCGGCCATCAAGTCTCTCATCATCGTTTATCCTAAGATTCCAAGCAGACCACCGATGATGCCAACTACAAACAGGATACCGATGATCTTGATAGGCTTAACTCCCTTGTTGACCAGACGGTATACTGCAAATACCGTGACCAGAGAAAGGAGTTTCGGACAGATCGCATCAAGGATGCCCTGCAGTGATACAGAAGTTTGTCCCAGATTGAGGACCAGTGGTGTTGCGATGTTGACGTTTGAAGCGATCATTGATCCAACGACCATCAGGCCTAAGGCACCAAGAGCTTCAGTGACAGCTGTCATCTTGCCGCCAGCCAAAAGTCTTGTAACAGAAGTCTTGCCTGACTTATAGCCCTGATCAAAGACATATTTGCTTAAGCCGAGACAGTATGCAGACATCAGCACAAAGAACAGGATCGGTCCTAATGCGTTGCCTTTAAGAGCCATGTCGCAGCAGATGCCAAGCAGACAGGTCTTGACGAGTGACTGCGTTACAGTATCACCGATACCAGCCAATGGACCGGAAAGAGCGGCTTTGATGGAGTTGATCGAACCATCAGTGATATTTGCACCATTGGCTTTTTCTTCTTCCATCGAAGCGACGATGCCCGCAACAGCAGCACCCCAGTTGTTTTCGGTATTGTAGTAAGTAAGATGACGTTCCAAAGCAGCTTTTCTTGCTTCTGCATCATCCGGATAAAGTTTGTTTATGATAGGGATCATTGATGAGGCGAAGCCCAATCCCTGCATGATCTCGTAGTTATAGCACTGCTGACCGAATGATACCCAGTTCAGCCAAGATTTTTTCAGAGTCTTCTGATCTAGATTTTTTTCCATGTTACTCTGTCTCCTTTCTTGTGTAGATGTAGTGCAAGATCGCCAGACCTACACCGATGAAAGCTACAGGCATCGTACCTAAGCCTAGGTATGCCGTAGCAACAAAGCCGAAAATGATGAATGGGATCAGCGAGTTCTTGAACAGCAGGTTGACCAGCATTGCCAGACCTAAAGCCGGAAGAAGCTTGCCGACAGTCGAGAGTGCTTTGGTTATCTGAGGCGGGAAGTTTGCAAGAATGCCCTCAAGAGCAGGTGCACCCAGATACAGAAGTATGAAGCCAGGGATCCAGTAAAGTACGAATGCGACCAGCATCGGTGCAAGTGTAGCCATCCTCATGACACCTTTGGTGTCGCCTTTTTCTGCATAGGCATGAGCTCTCGCTACCCAACCGGAGTTGAGTGTTCTCTCTAACGGAGAAAGCAGTGAACCGATGATGCCAAGAGTTGAAGCAACTGTGATACCCAGTTCTGGTTCAGCATGAGCCATCATACTGGCTGTAACGCCTAACCAGCCACCCAGCATTGGGTCACCGGAGATCGCACCGCCGATGATCGCAACGCCAACATACACCAGCATGATGGAAGCACCCATCTGCAGACCGTATGCCACATCACCCATTAGAATACCATTGAGGAAACCGGCGATCAGTGGAGCGCCCATTCCCAGAGACCATCTTGACCACATCGGCATACCGCATTTACTAAGCATCGCCAGCGTGGCCATAATTAGAGCTTGAATCAGTAACATATTTTTCCTCCTTAAATTTTTGTCATAACGTCTACCTGTGAATCCTGCGGTAACTTCTGGATGTAGACGTAAACACCTTTTTCATTCAGTTCGCGGCACATCGCCTTCTCGTCTTCAGACATGTACACCTGATTGGTGATCGCCTTCCTGATCGGAGATGATCCGATATTGCCGATATTGAGCTCCTTAAGATCATAGCCAACCTTGTACAGCTCATAAGCAAACTTGACTTCCTTGAACAGCAGCAGCGTACTTTCATCACTGTCGGAACTGTTGATCGTCTGGAGCGTATCTTCAACGCTTCTGACTTCGACTTTTACACCACTTGGTGCACTTAAAGCCAATACCTCCTTCATAAAATCATCACTTGCCAGTTCATCATCGACAAGGATGATCTTCTTGATCCAGCATTTTTTGACCCAGGCTGTCATGACTTGACCATGGATTAGTCTTTCGTCAACTCTGCAGAGGTTGATCTTCATTATCTTTTACCTAGCCTTTCTTTGATATCGACTACGCCTTCTTTGCCGGCGTTCAATGCCTTTTCTTTAAGCTCTTTGATATCTGCTTCCTTTATGCTTCCCATTATCTCCAACAGCATTCCGAGATTGACCCCGGTCAGCAGTTCCGTTGTATCCCAGTAATCGCGGATTATCTTTGTACAGGTCAGAAAGGGGCTTCCCCCAAACAGATCACACAGGATCAGCACACCCTCATCAGCGTTATCCTCAACAATCTTCCTGATATCGTGCTCATACAACCCCTGGTCAAAGGGATCAGGCATATTCATATAGCCAAGTCCATCATCGTCGCCATATATGAACTTCACGGTATCGGATAATGATCCAGCCAGTTTTCCATGTGACAGGATCAGTACTTTACATTTCATAAGTACAACTCCTCTCTTGCTGGTTTCATTCTATTTTCCATATTTTTGAGCTGTCAAATAATCAGCCTCGTCCAATTTTATCTTTTAGTGTGTCACAAAAAGTTGACACACTAAAAGCGGTTTTAAAGCATAATAAAATGTTATTCCATAATTAGTGTGTTGATTATATAATTAAATTGACATTTATAAAGAATAAAATATGACTATATGACACTTTATTGATATATGTTTAACACAATTTCGGAGGAAAAAAGATGTTAAGAAGCGATAAAGTCTATGAATGTGTCAAAAAATACACGGAAAATCTTTTGAAAAGCGGTCTGATCGATTCTGAAGGCGCGGATGCAGAATACGTGGCTGATCAAACAAAGATCGAAAGATCCAACGTTTCACGTGAACTAAATCAGCTTTGGAAGAGAGGAAAACTCATCAAATTCCAGGGTCGTCCGGTATTTTTTATGGATTACGTGACGATAAAAAAAGAATATCCCTCCCAATACATCCCCTTGCTGATCCCCTATAACAAGAAGCTCTCTTTTTATCTTGAAGAAGAAAAGGCAAATACTGTAATCAAAGCTCAAAGCAATCCTTTGGAAAGGATCATTGGAGCGACAAACGGATCTCTTTCCAAGATCGTTGATGATGTCATCTCTTCCATCTCTTACAGGACTCATTCACTTCCGGTCCTGATCAAAGGTGAAAAAGGTCTCAGGAAAAGAAGCTTTGTCAGCTCGATTTTTGATTACGCCAGAGCAAACGGCATTAAACCGGAAGACTCCAGGCTGATCATGATCAACTGCCAGGAATTCGTCGACAATGGCGACCGTTTCCTCAAACGGGTCTTTGGTCAGGAAGACGAGAAAGGTGCTTTTGAATTGGCCAATAAAGGCATTATCTTTCTGCAGAACATCCACTATCTGCCTTTTTCTTTGATCACACCGGTCACTGATGCGCTGGTATTCGGCTATTACTCCAAAGCCGGTGAGATAAGAAGAAGAAAACTCGATGTATCGGTAATAGCTTCGATCAACGAAAGTGCCAGCAAAGAACAGCAGGATTTCTACAACAGTATCTTCCCAATGGTAGTCGGACTGCCTTCTTTCAATAAACGCAACATCTATGAAAAGATCGAAACAATCCTTTCATCCTTCACCGATGAAGCTGTTTCATTAAATATTGGGATCATTCTGAACAAGTCAGTCCTGTCTATCTTTCTGCAACATCACTACGATGAAAATGAACGGCAGCTGATAAACTATATCCGCATCACCTGCGCAAATGCCCTTGCCCATCAAAACAGCAAGCTTGAAAACGTTCTGCACATAAGTATCGATTCACTTCCACTGGATCTGCTTTCTTCAAGAAGCGATTTCACGGATGACGCCTTCTACATCAGTGCGCTCAATCTGTTTGAAAAAGACTATCTGCTTTGTGAGAGTAATGGACATTGTGAAAGCTTTGAATTCTTTAAAACGATCCAGGACCGCTACAACGAAAAAAACCTCACCGATTTTTCAAAACAGTTCTATCTTGATGAAAAACGGATCGAAGATCTCGACAGATATCTCGATGAAAGCATCGAAGCTGTCCTTCATTGCGACAACGCCCATTATCATAAACTGCGTTCTTCTGTAGACAACCAGGTGAAACTGGTATTTCTCAAAGAGATTTTTGCCGATCCGCACTACAGCAGGATCAATGAAAACAACAGAGTCCTCTATGCCGTGATGGCAACTGTCACCAACTATCTTCACGATCGGCCTGAACTGCCCGATTCATTTCTGGATGATGACGGATCGGCTGAATATGCCAGTGCCAGACATATCTGCGAAAAGCTTTCAGTTTTGAATGGATCGCTCATGAAATACATCTGGCTTTATCTTAAAAAGACGCTCAGCTATTTCAGTAAAGCCAAAAGCAGCATCCTGCTTGTTGCCAGAGGAGAAAGCATCGCTTCCCAATACAAGGATCTCACTTTGAACTATGCTCAGGAAAAAAGCATAAGGATCGAAGCGATCGATTACAGGTCATCTTTGCAATATAATGATATCCTCGAACTCATCTACAACAAGATCACCTATCTGGGCAATGATTCGGGAGTAGTAGTGATAACCGACAGTGTTCCTTTGACCGATATCGAAGACAACATCAGAGAGAAAACCGGAATCAAATGTAAAGTCATATCACCGTTAAGCTATGATATGATCATCCGCTGCATCGATGAACTCTCAAAGTCCGTTTCGCTTGACGCTCTAAGTCTAGGCACTAAAAAGATCGCAAACAGCGATCACAATAAAGACAGCGAAGAAGAATTCATAAACCGTCTCACTGATGACGTATTAAGCAAAACGCTCACACACATAAATCCGCATAAGGCAGTCGATGCCCTGCTGGTCTCTTTATATGAGATATGTGACGAGCTCAAGATCAGCAAGTCTCGGGATGTCATCGTCAAGTATCTTTCCCATGGTGTGCACATGTTGGAAAGAGTGATCAAGCATCAGCCATTGAACTATTATCAGCTGAACAAATTCTCTGCTGAAAATCATAATCTGATGGATATCATTGCCAAAAGTCTTTCTTCAGCTGAAAACATCTTCGATCTATCCGTTCCGACATGTGAGATCGCCTATCTTGCAGAAATCTTCCTGGAAGGAGTTGAATAAAAAGTTCTTAAGATCAGTTATCTAAGAGCTTTTGTATCACTATCCATAAGCTATGGTCAATCAACTTGATCGTAAATGTGAGCTGCACTGTTCCGGCTTTCGTCCTTATGTTCCTGCCAAGGAGATTTGCCAACAAATTCGCCCAGATATACCACTTTATCATCCAGGATGTCGATCTCGATACCGTGTTCCTCTTCCCAGTCACAGTTGCCGCTAAGCTGATAACAGATCCTTGACGGATCCTTTGGGTCTTCTACGACCAGCGTTCCTATTTCAAAGCATTTCAGCATATCTTCAGGCTTTGTGTTTTTATCTACCGGGATGGTCAGTTCGATCTCGTTCTCTTCTGCTCCACCTATGTCATCGAGAAGATCGATGCAGTATTTTTTAGCAGCCTTGCAGATCGCATCGATAAGATCATCTGGCATTGAATTCATCGATTCAACACACTTTTCGCATAATCGATCGAAACATCGTCATAAAGGGCTAACCCTTATTTTAAAGCCTTTTAAAACATATGAAACAGAAAAGACCTTTCTGCCTTTGAGAAATCAATGGAGATTCCCTTGGGACTTCAACCATCAGATCCTCTGATTAAGAGTCGGATGGGGATAATTCAAATAGCAAAGTATTTGTAGGCACTTTTATAATCGAGTGTCTTTTTCATACGACAGATTTGCGACAGCAATGATTGGAAATTCTGCTTGCAGCAGACGGTTATGATTAGGCAAATGAATGAATCTTTGATCAGATTTGCTTGCAAAAAATCGTGCATATACACAAAAATAGGAGATCGATAATGATTTTATAGTAGAATCCGTCTATAATGGAGTTGTAATCCATTTTAGCCGAAAGGAGACTGATCATGTATCTTCATAGATCAATAGAAAGTGTTTTAGTAAAAGCGATCAATCAGACGAAAGTCGTGCTGGTGACCGGTGCCAGACAGACAGGTAAGACAACAGTT
>CADCPE010000079.1 GCA_902803275.1 uncultured Erysipelotrichaceae bacterium | reverse complement strand
TTCAAATCTATCTGTATCGATCACCGACAGGACATTCTTGAATCTTGTTGAGACATAAAGATGCTTTCCGTCATCGCTCATCCTGATGGCAGCCGTGCCCTTCACGTGCGTCTCGCCGTTTTCCAATACCGGAATGCTCTTCTCTATCTTTAAAGTATCCATATTGATCTTAAACAGTTCGTTAGACAGTTCACTCACCAGGTAAAGATACTTTCCATCCCTGCTGAAGACGCCGTGCCTTGGCCCGCTTCCTGCAGGGAACGTTATCTCTCCTGTCTTATTGAGCTCATGATCATAGATCATGATCCTGTCCAAGAAAAGGCATGGCACCATGATCTTGTCCTTATACAGCAACACCTGATGACATCCGCCTTTTTCCTTTATCAGGGTCTTCTTGACCAGAGAGAATCTTTCATTTTCGATCTTCAAGACCGAAAAGGTCCCTTCATGGTAGTTGGCGGTATAGACTGTGTCATCTTTGACCGTGACATAACATGATGTCTCTTCTTCAAACTGCAGGCTATCCAGGATTTTTCCCCGCTCATCAAGAAGGATGACACCGGATCCTTTTTCAAAATCCGTCACGGCTACAAGCTTGTCTTTATATCTGGCCAGATACTTCGGATTTATCGTCTCACATAGCAGTTCACAGTCACTTAGCCTTCCTTCATCAAAGGCGAATCTGTAGATGCCCCTGCTTAATCTTTTGGTATATGTACCCGCGTAGATGGTCTTCTTCATAATCATTCCTCTCTGATTCCATTATAATAGAGGTAGTAAGAGGTAATACCTATGAGTAAAGAATTCATTATTGAACTGATCGGCTACCTGGGCTCGCTGCTGGTTCTCATATCGTTTATCACGACCTCCGTAGTCAAGCTGCGTGTCATAAACACGATCGGAAGCATCATCTTTACGATCTATGCCCTGATCATCAAATCCTATCCGACAGCCATCATGAACGCTGTCATCATCTTTATCAACATCCATTATCTTTACAGGATGCTGAAGACGGAAAAGGAATACGATGTCGTAAAGATGGAAAACGACGACAGCTTCGTCAGATATTTCATCGACCACAACAGGGAAGAACTCGACAAGTATTTTGACAATATCGATCCTGAAAAATGGAACTGTGTCTACGTTGCCTTTGCGGATGAAAGACCGGTAGGTCTGACAGCCGGTCATCTCGATAACAATGAGCTCGATCTGCTTCTGGACTTTACCTGTCCGGAATACCGCGATTTCTCGATCGGTGACCGCGTCTTTCGAAAGCTGGGTGATGACGGCATCAAAAAAGTTATCTTTGACTGCAATCCGGATGTGTTTGTGGGCTATTTTGACAAATTCAACTTTGTCTATGAGAATGGAAAATACATAAAGACCCTTTGATCATGAATGAGATTATAAACATTGAAACGAAGATACCTGATGAAAACAAGACCTTCTTCGTCAGGATCGATACAGAAAAGAATGATCTATCGATCTATTCAACGTATGATGATCAAAAATTCGATTATCATCTGAGTGCTCAGAGTTCGCTTTTGGCTGATCTTGTGGATGAACTCAAGGATGTGATGGTCGACGGCAAGATCATCAGCGGTTCAAGAGCCCTTGAACTCACCAGAGCCGGAGACTTTGAGGGTGTTGTAAGAGGAATCCTCAGATCTTTCGGAAGGAAGAATCTCTTCTTTACTCTTACCGGGCTTTTCGGCAAGTTCAAAAAGAAACTGACTACCGATATACCGCTCAAAGAGCTGATAAAGATAATCACTTCTGAAGCAGTCGATCCGGAAAAGTGGACCATGAACATCTACTGAGAACTGTTTTGAAACATGTAAGATAAAATAAAAAAGCGATCAGCCGGTTTTAGGGGAATGATCGCTTTTTTCTTGATATTCCATCAGGCCTTGTTCAGCTTCAGATGATCATATGCTTCAAGCACTATCGCGATTATGATCAGACCTACCTCCACGTAAGTCGTCATAGGAACGATGTTGAAGACTCTGTTTACAGCTACCAGAAGGATCAGAATGAAGGCGGCCAATCCCAGATAATTCACTTTCCTGCCTTCCTGCTTCTTTTCGATGATCTCTTCTTCTTCGTCCTCATGGATGAATTCAACGATATCACCGGCAGTGATGACACCCATAATCTCGTTATCCTTGTTTAAAACAGGGATCGAATCTTCGGAGTAATCTGCCAGGGTATCGATAGCGGCATCAGTGATCTCTTCCCTGTCATAGACAAACGGGTATGAAAGGATGATCTTTGCTTCAAGGTCTTCGTCTTTCTTGGTGATAAGCAGATCTCTTAAAGTCAGGGCACCATAGAACTTGCCATCCTTGACGATGTACAGAGTTTCGATGTTGTCGTTTTCTTCGGCCTCTTCAATCAGCTGATTGATGGAATTCTTGATGCCTATGCCATGTTCAAGAGTGATGTAGTTGGTAGTCATCAAAGAACCGAATTCATTATCCTTGTATGATTTGATCAGCTGGATATCATTCTTCTGTTCAGGTTCGATCAGGTTGATGATCTCATCGGCCTTCTTCTTGTCGAGTCCTTCAAGGATATCGATAGCATCATCGGCATCCATTTCTTCCAGGATATCGGCAGCATTTTCGTTTTCCAGTTCGGCAAAGTATTTGTCGACATCTTCATCCAGGTAGGCAAAGATACGGCTGGTGGCCTCTACGCCGATGGCCTTATAGAGTCTTTTTCTTTCCTCAGGTGAAAGATAAGTAAGGGCATCCGCAATATCGTTATCGTGGTAGTTTGTTAAAGTCTGGGCCAGAAGCTTGGAATTCTTGGTCTTGCGGATTAAATCAAATATTTCCTGGGTATAGTTTCTTTCTTCTATGTTTTCTTCAACGATTTTCTCTTCCATGTTTACCCTCCTTTAGATCCACTTCTCAAATTTCTTTATATAGATATTCTTCATTATCTGTGCCACCAGCATGTATACAAGCATCAGTACAGCCAGCCATATCAGATAAGCATATGGCATCGGATTCATATCCAGGATCAGCGCGATCCTGCTGAAACCGATGATCAGCGTGACGATCACGACAGCACTGGTCGAAACGATGAGCTCTCTGCTGGCCATGCTGGAGATAAACGGCAGCTTGTGAGTTCTGATCGTATGGATGACCAGCGTCTGCGAGATGACGCCGAAGATGAACCATCCGCACTGGAAAGATTCAGCCTGCGGAATATCCTTAAAGCCAAAGACAAACCACAGCACCGCAAAGCACAGGATATCCAGCAGTGTTGAGGCAAGTCCGAAATAGACCATGAACTGCTTGAGTGAATCGATATCCCACTTCATCGGTTTTTCAATGTATTCCTTCTCGACGTTGTCATACGGCATGCCGAGCTGCGCGAAGTCGTTGAGGATGTTCTGTACCAGGATGTGGACAGGTTTCAAAGGCAGGAAAGGCAGAGCCAGAGAAGCGATCAGAACCGATATCATGTTTCCGAAGTTGCCGGAAATGGCCATCTTCAGATACTTGTTCATATTCGCAAAAGTCTTTCTTCCTTCGATGACGCCTTCATCCAGCACATTGAGGTCCTTTTCCAGCAGAATGATATCCGCAACTTCCTTGGCGATATCAACAGCGGTATCAACAGAGATGCCGACATCGGCCTGCTTCAAAGGCGGCGCATCGTTGATGCCGTCACCCATATAGCCTACGACATGTCCCAGATCCTGGAAGGTCTCAACGATCCTCTTTTTCTGCAGCGGATTGAGCTTGGCAAACAGCTGGGTCTTCTTGCAGGCGTTTTTCAGTTGCCCGTCATTCATCATTTCAACTTCCGATCCGATGTAGGCGAAAGTCGTATCGATGCCGATACGGTTACAGATATTGACCGCGACCTCCTTGGAATCGCCGGTCAATACGACCGTCTTTATACCGTTGTTCTTCAGGGCTTCGATAGCCGTAACTGCTGATTCCTTTGGCGGATCAAGGAAGCCGATGAAGCCCAAGAGCACCATGTCTCTTTCATCTTCAGCCGAGAACTCGTCGATATCCGGAATCTCGTTTTTCTGTGCCACGGCAATGACTCTGATGCCTTCCGCGCCGTTGTCTTCAGAGATCTTGTAGGCATTCCTCATCAGCTCTTCATCCATCGGTTTGACTTCACCGTTGATCTCGACAAACGCACAGTTGGCGATGATCTCATCAACAGCGCCCTTGGTGATGAGCTGTCTTTTCAGCTTTCTGTCTCTTAAAACGACAGACATCTTTCTTCTGGTGAAGTCAAACGGGATCTCATCCTCTCTGACATAGGATTTCTTGAGATAA
The DNA here is from genome assembly GCA_902803275.1 of uncultured Erysipelotrichaceae bacterium. GTDB lineage: Bacteria > Bacillota_I > Bacilli_A > Erysipelotrichales > Erysipelotrichaceae > Colivicinus. The sequence continues at coordinate 66 of CADCPE010000079.1, read as the reverse complement.
TCGAGCCCTTCCTTTTCACCTCTGGAAATGATGGCTCTATCCATCAGGTTCTTTAATCCGGTCTGG
>CADCPE010000078.1 GCA_902803275.1 uncultured Erysipelotrichaceae bacterium | reverse complement strand
GATCTTGAGATACTGAAGAACGCCATGAAGGAAAATGACGGTCTGGGCTACTTTGCTTTGGAACTTGATATCAGGATCAAAGATGAATATGGCGAAAGATCAGCTCAGCTGACAAAAGGCAATATCCTCGTATCGATTGAAGTACCTGATGGCTTCATACAGGAAGGCGATATGGAATACTTCGTATTGCATTTAAAGAAAGATGGAAAAGTCGAACTGATCCCTGCTGAACTTTTAGGAAACTATCTGAGGTTCAGGATCAATTCATTGTCTCCTTTCCTGTTCACATTCAAAAAGAAGGTCAGAAGATATCAGATACCGGTCACCGGAATTAAATAAGCACAATAATATAACTAGGAAGTTTCCTTTAAGGAAACTTTTTAGATACAATCATATTGTATGGAATTGCTGGTAAAAAGATTCAACGATCTAAGCAATGACGAACTGTATGCGATCCTGAAGGCCAGAGTTGATGTCTTTGTAGTGGAACAGAACTGCCCATATGAAGAGATAGATGACATGGATCAGAAAGCCCTGCATCTGTATCTGAAGGATAACGACAGGATCAAGGCCTATCTAAGGATCATTGACTGCGACGATCACGCCAAGATCGGCAGAGTCATTGCGACAGACAGAAGAAAGGGTCTGGGGACAGAGATCATGAATGAAGCGATCAGGGTCTGCAAGCAGGATCTGAAAAAGGACAGGATCGCTCTTGAAGCTCAGACTTATGTACAGGAATTCTATGAAAAGCTTGGTTTTAGGCAGGTATCGGAACCGTTCTATCTTGACGGTATCGAACATATAAAAATGATCAGAGAATAACTGAAAGGAGATTAATCATGTTCTATTTTCTTGTATCACCGTTTCTTACATATAATGCCATTCTGATCGCGGCGGCAGTCATTCCGGCTGTCTTCCTTCTGATCAGGGTCTACAGATCAGACAGACTGGAGAAGGAGACTCCTGTGCTTTTGGGAAGACTAGTGCTGGCGGGCATAATCTCCACCCAGATCGCTTTGCTTCTGGAGCGCATCTCCAGTAACATCCTGTATAATTTTGTGGATTATGATACGACCTTATACAGGGTGCTGCTGTATTTTGTCTGTGTTGCCGTTTCTGAAGAAGGTGCCAAGTATTTCGTGCTGAAAAGAAATACCTGGAGATCTGTAGAATTCAACTGCATCTTTGACGGCCTTGTCTATGCGATGTTTGTTTCTCTTGGCTTTGCCCTATGGGAAAACATCAGCTATGTCATGCACTATGGACTGACTAACGCAGTCGTCAGAGCCTTCACAGCCATCCCGGGTCATGCCTGCTTCGGTGTGTTCATGGGCGTGTTCTATTCAGCTTCCAAGATGTATTCATGCCGCGGAGATATTTCAAAATCAAGGATGTTCAGCTTTCTCTCTGTCCTGGTACCGGTTTTGATCCACGGCGCCTATGACTATATCGCCACGATAAACGCCGAAGGCATAAGTCTTTACTTCGTCGCCTTCATTGTCGTCCTGTTTATCGTTTCCAACATGATCATCAAAAATCTCTCAGCCAATGACCGTTACATGGACTTCCGCTCTCCTTATGAACAGGGTGGACAATTCTACGATGACGATAATAATGGACCGTTCTAGAACGGTCCATTATTTTCATATACGCATCTTCCATTGAGATAGGTCCTAAGGACCTTTATTTTATGGATCGAGTATCTGTCGATCTCAAATGGATCCTGATCAAGGACTACGAAGTCCGCAAGATACCCTTCTTTTATCAGTCCCTTATAGTCTTCTTCAAAGCTTGCCCTGGCAGAATTGATCGTGAAGGAATCGATAGCTTCCTTGATCGAGAATGCCTGATCAGGAAGATATGGTCCTGTGCCGTCAATTGAAGTTCTGGTGATCGCACACTCAATGCCTTTCAAGGCATCAGGGATCTCGACCGGTGCATCGGAACCGTTGGATACCGTCAGTCCGTTATCCATCAGGGTCTTCCAGTTATAGCTGGTAGAGGCAAGCTGTTTGCCGACCCTTTGTTCGACGATGTGGTTGTCGTAATCGAGGAATATTGACTGGGCATAGATGTGCAGTTTCAGTTTCTCCATTCTTTCAAGCTGATCAGCTCTGGAGATCTGGCAATGCACGATGCCGTGTCTGTGGTCATCTCTAGGATGATTCTTCAGGGCGTTATCGAAGGCGTTGAGCACCTGATCAAGGCAGGCATCGCCAATGGCGTGGACTGCCACCTGCATGCCGTTTCTGTTGGCCAGGTCGATCATCGCATTCATCACTTCATCAGGGAACAGATTAAAACCAATCTGAGACGGATCATCATTGTAAGGTCTGCTCAGATGTGCGGTCCTGCCGCCCAGTGAGCCATCTCCCAGCATCTTCAAAGGTCCTATCTTGAACATCTTTGTCCCGACTCCTGTAACGTTGCCGGCATCAATGAACTTTTGAAGTTCTTCAGTCTTATCGAAGTTTGACTGTTCATAGACTCTGACAGTAAGTTCACCACTTTCTTCCAGTTCCCTGTAGGCCTGGTTTACGGTTTCGTATGGGATCTCTCTGAACACGCAATAATCATCGGATTGTGATGAGGTGATACCAAAGCTGTTTAAAGCTTTGGCGCCGGATTTGATCATTTCCTTCAGGCCTTCCTTGTCTGGAAGCGGTTTGAATTTCTGCAGGACTTCGATCGCATTGTCGCAAAGGATGCCGTTTTCAAAATCGATGGAGCCGCCCTCAGGAGCTTTTGTATTCTCATCTATTCCGGCCATTTCCAGGATCCTGGAGTTGACGACACAGACATGTCCGCAGGCTCTGGTAAGCACGATCGGTATGTCTTTGTTTATCGCATCAAGATCTTTCTTTGAAGGCATTCTCTTTACATCACTGAAGTAGTCCTGATTCCAGCCTCTTCCGGCGATCCAGGTCTTTTCGTTTATCTCTTTTGAAGCAATGAATCCCTTCAGATATTCCAGCATCTCTTTTAAAGAGGAGGTGTGCTCATTGAGCTTGGCCATCAGCAGTGACTGGCCGTAATTGAGCAGATGCATATGGGAATCGTTGAAACCGGCACAGACGAATCTGCCATTAAGATCGACTTTATCATCGATTTCGCAATTCAGGATCTCTTCATCCGTTCCTGTTTTATAGAATTGTCCGTCCTGTACGATGAAGGCTTGTACAAAGCCATCTCCCGTATAGATTTTTCCGTTATAGTAAGCTGTTTTCATAATTGAGACCTCTAGTTAATTATATGTTAAAACCGACGAAAACATTTTTAGAAAGAAAATGTTTATTTGCACAGAAATCTGGATTTCTGTTTGGGATATACTTTTATTGAATGAAGAAACTGTTTGTTGGGTTTATCTTGCTTATACTGGATGGATTAGGAATGATCTTATTTAAGAACTTTCCTGATTTTTTCTTTCCTGTTTACAGGAATATTTCAAAAGGGTGGATAGGTTTTTTAAGCAGGATCACCGGCATCTTTCCATTTTCTTTATGGGATATTGCGACAGCTTTATTATTTGTTGCAGGGATTATAACCTTGATCATTTCGATAAGGAACAGGAGATTTCTTAAGTGGTTTTCAAATGCATTCCTGTTTGTTTCGATAATGGTCTTTATGGTGATATATGGCTGGATGCTTAATCATTATGCGCCGGATCTTTCCACATATATAGATCTAAATGTGAAGGAGTATAGCGTTGAGGAACTGAATGAGGCCTGCGAATACTATCTGCTTGAAGCAGGAAAGCTGTCACTACAGATGGACAGAGACGAAGAGCATCATCTAAAGGAATATGATGTCTATGAGATAGGAGAACTTGCGGGGAAGGCCTACAGGAATATTGAAGATGAATATCCGATCTATAAAGGATCTGATGCAAGAGTAAAGAGTTTTTCTTTGATCGGCGATTATCTTCTATATAACGATATCGTAGGCATGTTTATGCCTTTGGATGGTGAAGCAGGCATCTGTGCCAACGCCGCCAGTGTACAGTTGCCATATTATATGTGCCATGAGGCGGCCCATCGTCTGGGACTTGCGAGTGAACAGGAGGCCAACTTTGCAGCGTTTATGGCCTGCACAAATAATGAAGACAAGCGTTTTATATACAGCGGTTACTATATGGCTTTTTCTTATTGCTTCTCTTCTTTGTATAAAACCTGTCCTGAAAAAGCTTTGGCACTTTATGAAGAATACAGTGAAGACAAAGGCGTTCTTCTTGTCAGATATGACAGAAGCGATGCGACAGCTGTATACAGCAGATATGAATCAAAACTTTCGGAAGTTTCAGACCACATCAACGATACTTATCTGAAGACTTTTTCTGAAGAAGATGGCATTAAATCCTATGGAAAGGTCACGGATTATCTCATTTCATATTATCTGGATAAAAAATAATCAATAAGAAGAAATAATGAAAATATTTTCATAGATGTGTAAAACGTTTACAATTTTGTTGACATTCGTTTTCAATTGATTGATAATTATTCATTATAGGAGGATTTCTAGATGAAAAAATTGTTTTCATTACTGATGGTATTGTTGCTCCTCGTTGGCTGCTCAGGCGGCGGTAACAACGGTGGTGGCGGTCAGGAAGAGACTGACCTTACAACAGTAACATTACAGGCTCCGACACCATTGATTTCATGGGATACTGCTTTCGCTACCGATGGCACTTCATTCTCAGCTCAGACAATGTGCATTTCCGGTCTGATGTCTCTGGATGCTGCCGGTAACCCAGTACCTGATGCTGCTGAAAAAGTAGATGTCAGTGATGACGGATTGGTTTACACATTCACACTTCGTGACAACGGTGTATGGTCAAACGGTACACCTGTAACGGCTGCCGACTTCGTATATGGTTGGGACAG
>CADCPE010000077.1 GCA_902803275.1 uncultured Erysipelotrichaceae bacterium | reverse complement strand
CGTAAATAAATATTTTGCCTGTTTAGACAGAAATATTTATATATAAATTATATAGATTTTGTTACCAATTTTCTATACAGATACAGCCTCATGATCCATGTATACGCTACCAAACAAAAGATCCGGATTTACCGGATCGTTCAGTTGATGAAAAATGCAGATTATTGCGATAAACAGGGCATTATTTGCCATCAATGATCCTGGTGATCTTCTTGATCGCCTCGTCTGCTTCAGGAATCGGAAAGACCGGATAAACGTGGTTTAGACCCTCTCCTACATAGAGCTTGTTCCTGATGCCGTTTTTCTCAAGCTTTTCTGCAAACTTGATGATATCCGGATAGAAGAATTCGTGTGTTCCCACAAAGATCGTCACATCCTTTAGGCACGTCACATCGCCATATATCGGTGAAAGTCTGTAGTCACGAAGACTTGTACCGTTAGCCCAGAATTTCGCATCGACTTTAAGGTCGTCGTATTTGAGCATCGGGTCATCCTTGATATAGTTGTTTATCTCAGGATTGTCCATGACGAGATCGATCCACGGAGATAAAAGGATGAGCTTGTCCGGCTGTCTTAATCCCAGTTTTGAAAAGTACATGCTGAGGCCGACACATAATCCGCCACCTGCCGAATCACCCATCAGGATGATCTTTTTATCCCTGTAGTATTCAAGGACTTTTTTGTAGAACTCGCTCATCTTTTCATAGCAGTCTTTGAAATCATAATAAGGAGCCAGCGGATATTCCGGAATGATAAAGGTCGATTTAGCTTTGGAGGTGATCTTATCCAGCATCAGCCAGTGGAATACCAGCATCTCATCAACATAGCCTCCGCCATGCAGATAAATGACCAGCGTATCGGAAGCACTTTCCACATTCATATAGAAAAGCTTCATATCGTGAGAAACGATACCTTCAACATTGTCCGACATCTTCATCAGCAAAGGCAGGTTGTATTTCTGCTTCTTTCGTGCTCTTTTATATCTGAGCATGACCTCGCTCATCGTCTTGCCTTTAGGCAGGATGATCCTCTTGGCCAGCTTCTCACAGATGATCGCATTTCTTGATCTAGGCATGTTTATATTGTATCAGCTATTGTCGCTTCTTCTAAACATAAAAAACAGGCAAGCCTGTTTTCGGAATTTTATTTATAATTGCTGTTTATTCTTCAGATAGTTTCTTTCTTTTTATTATGGCCAGCACGATGATCACAGCTAAAGCGCTTGAGAAGATATTGGCATTAGGCAGAAAGCTTGTGGTACCATCCGAATTCACGATTACTTCCGCGTTCTTAAGTACCGCTGCACCGATGGCCGGTCCGATGACTCCCGGAATAAATACCTGGGAAATAATTCTGACGCCCTGGAACTGTCCGGATCTGTTTTCCGGGATCAGATCCCTGATCTTGGCACCGAATACAGACATGCCGCACAGGAAACCTGAAAGCATCAGCATCGATCCGATGAAAACGATGACGATGTTTTTTGAAGCATAAAGCATCATATACCCGGCAATAAGCAGAATGATCGGTGTCTTTACCGCGAAGTCAAATCCCTTTTTATCATAGACTTTGCCATATACAGCTGTGACTATTGCCGCCACGATTATGGCCGGAGCCATGATCAGCACATAGTTTGAAAGCATCAAGGTCTTCTCGTAATAGATGATCAGATATGGCATGAAAACCTGGATGGAAGTTCCAAAGATTGAAAAAGCCAGAAGGATAGCGTAGAGATATCTGTTCTGCTTATATGTGTCCGCTTTGAATGAATAGATCAGAGTCTCTACAAACGACTCCTTGCTTGGCTTGAGATCAGGATCATCTTCAATGATGAACAGACCGCTGATACCGATGATCGTGGTCGTGATGCCGATGATGTAGTATATCGTCTTCCAGGCACTCATTTCATCAAGATTGAAACTCATGAATCCGCCAAAGACGATCAGTATCGATATTAGAGGCATCATGGAGTTTATCCCTTCGATCTTGCCTCGGTTACTGGAATCGCCTCTGTCTGTAAGCCAGGCATTGTATGCTGCATCATTGGCGGTCGACCCAAAGAAGGTCATCACACAGTCCATGACGATCGTCAGCGTCACACTTCTGATATAGGCAAAGGAAATGATCGTGATGCCCCAGATGATATAGCCCCAGGACATGAAGGCCTTTCTTTCACCCAGCTTGTCGGACAGTGTACCCATGACAAGTGTCGTCGCTGCCGCCACAACAGCTGAAGCCATGACCATATTGGAGATATCGGCTGCCGTAGCATTGAACATCTTGTAGATGAATACATTGAAATACATGTTTTCTACGACCCAGGCGATCTGTCCCATCAGGCCGAATATCAGCATTGCGATCCAGAATTTTCTATTGATCTTCATATTTTCACCCTTATTTATACCTAAATAATAACTCCAAAGACCTGTTTCCGCACATTTCATCTATTTAGCACTAAATTATCAGATATGCTAGCACTTTATGCTTGACAGTGCTAATTATTGTGATATCATATAGCTGTAGGGTAAATATTGATACCCAAAGGAGGTTTGTAATTATGAAATATTTTCCAAAAGGTTTAGATGTATTTGATGATATGTTTGATGGATTCTTCGCTAAGCAGCCTACCTTCACAGGAAGTGCCATGAGAACTGATGTTTATGAAAAAGACGGTTACTACAATCTTGACATAGAATTGCCTGGATACAACAAGGAAGATGTCCAGATGGATATAATCGACGGTTACCTCAACATTAAGGCAACTCACAATATTTCCAACGAAGAGAAAGATGCCAAAGGCAACCTGATCAGATCTGAAAGAAGATTCGGTACCTGCTCAAGAAGCTTCTATGTAGGCGAGAACATCAAAGCTGAAGATGTCAAAGCAAAATTCGAAAACGGCATGCTTAACATCGTGCTTCCTTCAAAGGAACAGAAGTCGATCGAAACAAAACAGACAGTTACAATTGAATAACTCTAAGGTTTTCCCTTTCTGTTTAAAAAGTACTCAGTTATCAGCTGAGTACTTTTAATTTATGCTTGGATGCAAAGATCCTTGGCGATCCTGACGATGAAATCCTGGGCATTGGTGATGATGCTTCTGGAAGTCAAAGATCCCCTGTCTGCCAGCTTGTTGGCGACAAACTCGGAAATATCTACTATGTAGAAATAAAGTTCCCTGATCGTTCCGTCTTCCATGACCCTGTATGAAGGTGCCATATTTCCGACAGCGATGCTGTGCAAGGCACTGGCCATGCAGATGATCGTCGTCGCCTTTGATACGTGTTCTCTCATCTTGTTCTGGGCAAGGTAAACATTTCCTTCGACTTCAGGCATTGGCCCGTCATCTCTTATCGAACCTGCCAGTACATAAGGGATATCGTTTTTTTCTAAAGCCCACATGATGCCGTTATCGATACTCTCGTTTTCGATAAACTGTTTTATGCAGCCGCATGATCGCACTTTATTAAGAACTTCCAGATGATGGTAATGACCGTTGTGGACATTTTCACCCGTATTGATATCCTGACCCAAGGCCGTTTTATAGCAGGCTACCTCTAGATCGTGGGTAGCCAGAGCATTTCCTGCTAGCAAGGCATCTACATAACCGTTTTCTGTTAGAGACGCAAAAGCTTTACGGGCCTTAAAATCAAAAGTGAATGCCGGACCCAGGACCCACAGGATATTGCCGTTTTCCTTTTCGTATCTAAGAAGATCACAGAGTTCCTCATACGCTTTAAAGAATGAGGTCTCTCTTGATCGGCCGGTGCGGAATGAAAAGGCATCACCTTTTTCTTCTTCGGCAGTAAAACCCTGATCGTATAGATATATGCCTTCCTCAAGATCTTCACTCTTGCCCACGACCACCAGATCACCTTTTTCAAGTTTTCTGGCTTCGATCGCCTCGATCTTTCCGTTTTTGAAAACAGGGACCGCATCCATACGGCTTTCTTTGACAAGATACCATTGGCCGTCGATCTTGAAGTATTCAGGATAGATCGACAGCGCATGAAAATTCTCCGGGGCAACACCGTTTTTTGTTGCTTCGACAAGTTTTACATCCGAAGCCTTTATAAATCTTTCTTCAGTAAAATCTGGGGCATTATATTTTTTCAGTCTGAAACTCATATAAGACAATTATAATTGCCCAGGCATACATTTATCAAACAACACACGATAAACTGTATGGCCTTTTGATTTTGAATTATCTATAATTAAATTACAGAACAGTTTAATTATCATTTGTAAGACAAGGAGGTATTTATGGGACTTTTAGATAAGTTTCTAAAAGAAGGCGCTGAAGTTTTAAAAGAAGTTGCCAGCGAAGAAAACAAGCAGAAAGCCGCTGAGATCTTTGGTTCGATCAAGGAATCTCTTGGTGAACATGCGGAAGAATTCAAACATGCTGTTGAAGAATATAAGCAGGAAAGACAGCAGAACAGTGAAAACTTCAAATATGAAGATTCAATGTTTGAAGAAGTTGAAGACGGAATGACCGCCAGGGAAAGGATCCTTAAGATTCTTGCAGAGGAATTCCCAAACTACACAGTCAGAGAAAACGTTTCCCCTACTGAGTTTGGCGGCAGCGGCAAGTTTATGAATTATTCGATCGTCGCCTATGAGGGCAATGCACCTAAGCTTATCATGATGCTGATAGGCAAGACCACGACCTCGCATCGCGAATATCGCTTCAGCAAGGAAGAAGCTGCAAAGCACGGCTACACATTCATCAACTTTGTTGAACACTATCCGAACACGCCTGAATATATTTCTCAAAGATTGCATAAATACCTGTAATCTTTAGAATAAACGAAAGAGAAAAGCAATTATTGCACCCGCGGTGAATGCAGCATGATCCATAAAGTGTTTTGCGGGTAATCGGATCATGTACCATTTAGTATCGTAAGCACAGCTTACTTCAAAGCGTTTTCTCTTTCTTTTTTATATGAACAGCATCCTTGATAAACTGTCTTCCCCTTCAATGTGGGAAGAATTCTATCGATACAAGATCGAGAGAAGGCAGCTGAACAAGAACGAACAGAAACAGCTGTATTCTTTTATTGCGGAACAAAGATATCTGGCTATTGCCGAGGATCTCTGTTTTTCTTATCCCAAAAAGAAGCTCATCAGCAAGATCGATTCAAAGAAAAAACGCACCGTCTATTCCTACAGTACAGATGAGACCTGGGTGCTCAAGCTTCTGGCTTACCTTCTTTACGCATATGACAGCGAGCTTTCAGACAGCTGTTACTCCTTCAGGAGGAACATCAACGCCTGCCATGCGTTTGAAAAGATCAGAAAGATCAGCGGCCTTAATGACAGATATGTCCTGAAGCTCGATATCCACGATTACTTCAATTCGATCGATGTCGATCAATTGCTGGATACATTGAACCCGATCATAAAGGATAAGGCTTTGTATGATTTCCTTGAATATCTGCTCAGACAGGATAGATGTTATTTCAACGATGAACTCATCATTGAAAAAAGAGGAGCCATGGCCGGTGTGCCTTTAGCCAGTTTCTTTGCGAATTTCTATCTCATAGATCTCGATAAATATTATGATGGTCTTAATATCCCTTATTTCCGCTATTCCGATGATATGATCATCTTCTTTGATGATAAGAAGCAGCTTGATGAAAATTTCCTCTTCATAAAGGGTTTTCTGAAACAGAAAAACCTTCAGCTGAATATGGATAAATATCATGTAAGTGAACCGGGAACGCCATGGGAGTTCCTGGGTTTCTCATATCATGATGATCGTATCGATCTATCTGAGGGGACCATCATGAAGATGAAAGGCAAGATCAGAAGAAAAGCCAGAAAGCTCTATACCGCAAGAAAGAAGAACGGTCTCAGCTTTGAAAAAGCGGCCAAGGCTATGATCAGCAGCTTCGATCATAAGTTCTATGATCTAAAGGGAGATAATGACTTCACCTGGATACGATTCTACTTTCCTTTGTTGAACTGCACTGACGGCCTTCATGAGATCGATAAGTACATGGTCATGTATCTGCGATATCTGTATAGCGGTCATCACAGCAAAGCAAATTTCCGGGTGAATTACCAGCAGCTGAAGAAACTGGGTTATACTCCTTTGAAAGCCGAGTACTATCGCTGGAAAAAGGAAAATCGTGAACTGTATCTGCAGAATCAGAAGAAGAATAAATAGACGGGTGTCTATTTATTTTGTTATGAGGTATATCAGCATGTTAATGCAGCCGCATCCCAGCATCACATATAGTGGATTGGTTTTAAATCTCTTAAGGATATAAAAGCTAGTGATCATCAATGCCAATGAAAGGATATTGATGCTTTCAAGGCCTTCAGGGAATACTGCGCTCATAAGCATTTTCAGCAGCACCGAAAAGATCAGCGCTGCCGACATGCATTTGAGGATCTTTATTATCTCGGAAATCACCGGGATCTCTTTGTATCTTGAATAAAGACTAATAAGCATAAGGGCCACGATGCCGCCCGGGATCACGCAGCCAAGCGTTGCGGCAACAGCACCAGGCACACCGGCAAGTTTCATGCCGATGAAGGTTGAGGAATTGATGATGATCGGACCGGGGGTCAGCTCATCGATCGCCACTAGATCAGAGAATTCCGCAAATGTCATCCAGCCGTTATTGGTGACCATCTGTTCTTCAATAAGCGGTATGACGGCATAGGCTCCGCCAAAGGCAAAGCCACCGATCTTTAGGAAACTGAGAAAGATCTTCCAGACTGGTATCATATTTCGTCCACCTTTCTTTTGATCATAAGTGTCTTGATTATGGCTGTGCCTATGCAGAACAGCGCCAGATAGAAAATAGAAAAATCTGTCAGTCTGACATAAAGAAAAGACAGTGCCACTATAGCAAAGTAGAATGGTTTATTCATCTTTCTGATGCCAGAGAAAAGCCCCAGCACCACGTCCAGCAGCATCGCACATACTCCTGCCTGCATGCCGCTGATGAAGATCCTTACGTATTGATTGGTGGAAATGAACGTATAGAAGAAAGTTACCAGAACCATCATGATGAAAGGCGGAATGATCACTCCAAGCGCGGCTGATAAGGCTCCGATAATGCCACAGCTTCGATAGCCGATGATCATCGCTGATGAACACCCTATCGGACCAGGACAGCTTTGTGCCAGGGCAATATAGTCTTCCATTTCCTCTTTGGAAAACCATCTGTACTTGTTGACAAAACGGTTTTTGATGACACCAAGCATCGCATAGCCGGAATTTGCACTCATTGATATGAAAAAGGTGTTTATGAATAATAGCCAGGCTTTTTTAAACATCGGAATCTCTCTTTTCTTCTATGATTATCATATCCTATTATTGGATGTGCTCCCATAAAAGAAAAAGGATCGACCATTTGATCGACCCTTTATTCTGTTAAATCAGTTTTTTGAATCAACGATAGCTTCTATTGATGCTTCAATGCCTTTGACGACATCGTCTTTAGAAAGCGAAGCTGTTTCCTTCTTGTTCATGACCTGCTCATGCAGGAACGGAACATGCATGAAACCGCCGATGGTATTTGGGAATTCCCTGGCGATGTAGTAACATACGCCATACATCAGGTGGTTGCATACGTAGGTGCCGGCTGTATTTGATACAGCTGCAGGAACGTTTGCCTTCTTCATGTATTCAACCATCTTCTTGATCGGAAGAGTTGAGAAATAGGCATTTTCACCATCTGCGAAGACCGGCTGATCGACAGGCTGATTTCCTTCGTTATCAGGAATTCTGCCGTCGTCACAGTTGATCGCAACTCTTTCAGGAGTTATTTCATATCTGCCACCGGCCTGACCGATACATAATACAACATCAGGATTTTCCTTTTTCATTGCTTCATGTACAGTTTCAATTGCTTTGCCAAAGACAACAGGTACATAGCACTTAACGATCTGTGCACCTTTGATCTCGTCTTTTACAAGCTGAACAGCTTCTTGGGCAGGATTTACAGTTTCCCCGCCAAAAGGCTCAAAGCCAGTAAGTAATATTTTCATGATTTCTCCTTATTAGAAAGCCAATACGTACAGTAATACTACGTGAGTCAGTAACATGCATACTGCAAACGGAATCTGAGAAATAATTACAGAGTATTTAGACTTGGTTTCCAGCAAAGCAGCAGGCACGATATTGAAGTTTGCAGCCATTGGAGTACACAGAGTACCACAGTAAGCAGCAGTTAAACCTAAAGCACCAACGATCGTAGGGTTAGCACCTTTAGAGATAAGGAATGGGATACCGACACCGACCATGATAACTGAGAATGCAGCGAAACCGTTACCCATGATCATTGTGAACAGAGCCATACCTAAGCAGTATACGAAGCAGGCGATCAGGATGCTGTTCTCAGGAACTACCATTGATACGTAGTAAGAGATAGCTTCACCGACACCGGCAGCAGTAAACAGAGCACCTAACGCAGACAGCAGCTGAGGAAGGATACCTGTTGTATTGACGTTGTCCATCAGTCTGGCACCATCAACAGCGGCATACTTAGGATCGCACTTGGTCAGCAGTAATGCAGCGATCAGGGCTACAACACCTGACAGACCGATAGCATTGTTTGCAGTCAGCCAGCTTAAAGCCGGAACTTTAGAACCTAATGTTGCACCTACAACAGCTGTAACAGCGATGCAGGCAGCAGGGATGAAGATCTTATAGCCATACTTGTCAGCCATAGCTCTTACAGAATCAGGATCTGGTACATCGTTCTTTGTCTGAACAACGCCACCGATCGCAGTTAAGCAAGCCATTACAACGATAGCAGCACCGACGACCCATGCCAGGTTTGCATTGACCAGCCACTGGCCACAAATGAATGTGAAGGCAAGCAGGAACCAGAAAGCAGCGGTTGTAGCTTTCTTGCTGCAGCCATCATCTTTTAAAGCCTTAACACCAACAAGGATGAAAACTAAACCAATAACGCAATAGAATACTTCAGCAACAATTTGAGCAGCAGTCATTATTTGTTTCCTCCTTTCGCAGCTTCATTATCAAGCTGTTTGTCGAGCCAGAGATTTCTGGCAGCACCTAAAATTACTGAAATGACAGCTACAGGGATTGACCACTTAGCTACATCCAGAGCATTTACTGTCGCAAAGCCCTGTTCATTCAGTGTTGAAACAATAAGCAATGTGCCTGAAGCACCCATGAAGCAGTTCTGAGCAAAGAAGTTACCATAGTTTTCTGCACCAGCTGCAGCACCCTTGATATCATCGCTCATCTTGTCATTGATCTCACCATACTTGGCAACAGCAGCACCTTCAGCCATAGGAACTACAACTGGACGTACGAACTGTGGGTGACCACCTAATCTGATTGAGAAGGCAGCAGCCAATGTTCTGATTACTTCGTAGACAATGATAACTCTACCAGCTGTTGCGGATTTGATGCTGCGGATAAAGTCGATAGCTTTTTCCTTAAGACCAAATCTTTCACAGATACCGATTGCAGGTAATGTCAGAACAAACAAAGTAGCGGTTCTGTTAGAAACAAAGGATTTACCTAACGTTGCTAGGATATCCATTATGCTCATTCCGCCTACCAGACCTGTGACAATACCGGCCAGGACGACTGTTGCGATAGTGTCAAACTTGAGGACAAGTCCAACTATAACAACAGCTACACCTATTAATCTAATAAGCATAAAAAAATTCCCCCCTTTTTTTATATATAGAATTATAGCACTAATAAAATAAGATTGAAAATCTTTTCTCCTATTGAAAATATTTTCAATCTTATTATCTTTTTTCTGATATATTTTGTTCAGTCCTGTTTCTCTATATTCTTCTGGTCAACGATGAAGGATGCATCTAGTACATGGTTCATGATGGTCTCGGTTTCCTCGCGATCCTTCCCCGTCAGCTCCATGAGTTCATTGATATTCCAGATGTGTTTTCTCATGAGCTTTGGCGTGTAAGTCCTGATCTCGTCGAGCAGACCTTTGAGCCAGTATGACAGCATTATCAGCGGCATCGATACCAGTACTCGCCACAGGACAAAATCGATCTTGAACTTGCCGTCGTGAATAAAGATCAGATAGAAGATGGCAGCCATCATCAGAGTAAGCAGGAAAGAATAGAATATGGTATCGAATCTGTTCTTCTTGTAGCTGATGATCTTTATAGGTTTTGAATAATCATATCTGACAGGTTTTTTCATGCATCGTTCCTCAAATATAGTAAAATTTTAACATAGAAAGCAGGTATTAGATGATCAATATCGATAAAGGCGTCTCCATCATCCTTCACGACTGGCTCAATGTAAAGAGGGATGAACTCATACATTTCATAACAGATGAAACACACTTGCGGGAGTTGGAGGCTATCTCGCGCTGGGCATATGGAGCTGATGCGGTCCTGAAGACAACCGTTCTGCCTCATCATCTTGTCCAGAAAGGTGACGTCATAGAAAAGATGGCCGACATCTTTTCCAATGAAAACGTCATCATCGGTGCTACCGATTACTCATTCATAACGACCAATGCCGTAAAAAAGGCTACCAAAAACGGTGCCCGCTTCCTGTCTCTTCCTTTGTCATGTGCCGATGGCTCATCATTGATCGAGAATGACTTCATAACCATGGATCCCAGAGCCGCCATGAAGGATGCGCGCAGGATCCTCAGGTTTATGGAAAACGGAAAGATCGTTCGCGTGACGACCAGAAAAGGTACGGATATGTGTTTTGAGATCCGGGGAAGGAAAGCCGGCTATTTCAACGGTCAGGCCAGAAAGAAAGGCGAGACCGCCTCTTCTTCGTTTGAAGTCTATGTTGCTCCGATCGAAGATAAGACCAGGGGCACTCTGATCCTTGATGCGTCATTCGGCTATATCGGGCTCGTGAAAAATCCGGTCAGGATCGAATTCGAAAAAGGAAAGATCGTTTCCTGCCAGTCCAAGGGCAATGATGCCGAAAAGCTTATGGATTACATCAGATCATTCAACAGTGAAAACATGTTCCGTCCTGGTGAACTTGGCATAGGATTGAACAGGATATCCAAAACCAGAGGCGTATCCTATATCGAAGATGAATCAGCCTATCATACCTTCCATATCGGTATGGGCAGAAACTTCGGATTAGGTGGAAAGCAGGATGCCGCAGGGCACTTCGATCTGGTAACCAACGATCCGACGATCGAAGTTGATGGAAAAATCATAATGAAAGATGGAGACCTTGTAGTATAGATCTCCATCTTTTTTTATTCCATTGATCTGCATTTTTTAAGCAGCTGTATGATCGGCAGATGCTGAGGACATACACCTTCACACTGTCCGCATTCGATACAGTCACTGGCCTTTCCTTTGCCTTCGACCGTTCTGCTGTAGTCTTTTTTCAGCCATTCATCTATGACGGTAGAGACCATGCCCTTGTTGTATATGGCGAAGATATCCGGGATCGGAATGGACATCGGACAGCCTTCTGTACAGTAGTGACATGCAGTGCATTTGATCTGCACATCATCGCGCAGGATCCTTTGAACCTCCTCGATGACTTTCTTTTCCCTGTCATCCAGCGGCTTGAAGTCCTTCATATAGGAGAGGTTGTCTTCCATCTGGGCGATATTGGACATGCCTGAAAGGACAGTGATGATGCCGTCAAGTGAGGCGACATATCTGATCGCCCAGGATGCATACGATGCATCAGGGTTGGCTTCATCGAAGACCTTCTTCACTTCCGGCAGCGGATTTGCGAGCTTGCCGCCTTTGACCGGTTCCATTACCGTCATAGGCTTGTTGTGCTTTCTGGCAACCTCATAGCACGCCCTTGACTGGACGTTTGCGCTCTCCCAGTCGGCATAGTTGATCTGCAGCTGTATAAAATCAACTTCCGGATGTTTTGTAAGAAGCTCGTCCAGCATCGCCGGATCATCATGGAACGAGAATCCCATGTTTCTGATCAGGCCTTTTTCCTTCTGCTGCTTTACAAATTCCCAGATCCCGTAGTTGTCATATTTATCAATGTTGTTGTGCTGGATGGCATGCAGCAGATAGAAATCAAAATAGCCTGCACCGGTCCTTTCCAGCGAAGTGAAAAACTGAGCCTTGGCCGCCTGTTCATCTGCCGCCTGCATTGCGGCATTGAGCTTGGTGGCGACAAGGTACTTCTCACGCGGATAGCGATCGGCTACACAAGCCTTGAAGGCTTTCTCCGATTCACCGTTGTCATAAACATAGGCTGTATCAAAATATACACCGCCCGCTTCGATAAATCTGTCTACCATGACCTTCGTCTGTTCGATATCGATCGATCCGTCTTCAAGTTTCGGCAGACGCATCAGACCAAAGCCAAGTTTGAAGATATCTTTTCCCAAATGATCTGACATACTGTTCTCCTTTTCTATTTATGGGCAATAGCCTCTATTTCAATATTGCTTCCCTTTGGAAGTTTCGCGACTTCAAAAGCGGCGCGAGCCGGATAAGGTTCAGCAAAATACTGCGCATAAACCTCGTTCATAGCCGCAAAGTCATTCATATCTTTAAGCAGTACTGTAGTCTTGACCACATTGCTCATGTCCAGACCCGCCTGCTTAAGGATCGCCCTGATGTTTTTCAGACACTGGTGGGTGTTTTCGCTGATATCACCCGCAAATTCTCCTGTTTCGGGTACTATCGGCAACTGTCCGGAAACAAAGACCAAATCACCTGCTTCAATGGCCTGCGAATACGGTCCGATAGCTCCGGGGGCATTATTCGTCTTGATCGCCTTCATCGTTCCTCCATTATTTTTATCGTTCTGTTACTTATATTCTAGCGCAAAATACTTCTTTACGTATGGATGATGGAAGACTATGAAACCGTTAGACAATGTTATCATTTATATTGAAAGATCAAAGGTACACGCCATGAAAAGATTTATCAGTTCCCTTCTGCTTATCCTGATGGTCATATCCATGATTACAGGCTGCGCTCCGAAAAAGGATGAGACCCCGCAGGATGAACAAAGCAACGAAAACAGTGTCTACAGATATGCCCACGATCCAAGAGACAATCCTGAAGCCATGAAGGATATCCTTGAAGATCCTGATGCGGTATACGGTTTTTCTCCTGATCCCGAATCCACAAGACTGGGCAGTTTTGCGGAATATGACTGGACCGATCCCGCCTTTGTGGCGCAGGCCAAGGAGGAAAGGATCGCATATCATAACAGCATGGAATCAATGATCGATATCCTCTACAGCTTAAGAGAAGAAGGTGCCTCTACAGAAGAGATGGCCCGTGCCGTATCAGCTGAAAGAAACCGTCTGCGCCTTGCGGCAAATAGTGATGATCCTCAAAAGCTGGCCAAGATCAAACAAAGCAACCTTGAGACCTACGGTCAGGAAGAAGGGCCTACTGCCGATCAGCTGTTTGAAAAGTACGGTTCCTGGGCAATCGTCATTCAGAAGGCCTTTTCGCCAAACCTGGGCATGGACGTCATATGCGGACTGTATGACGACTATTATTCCCTTTATATAGAACTTGGTCTGGTGGATGCGGCTGAAAACTGACAAGGTGCTTTTGATTTTTTTATTGACTTATAAAAAAATATTTCATAAAATTTAAACAAGTTAAAACTTTGAAGTAACAAAGATCGCTTATGATTCATTCTAGAGAGACCATGTACGGTGGAAATGGTCATGATAGTAGGTTGAGAATTTCATTACTGAGTGGATAGCTGAAAAGATGAGTAGGCTGTTCCGGATAAGCTCCGTTAAAAGCTTGGGCCATGTTGGTGGTCAAAGAGATCAGTACAGCAATGTGCTGGTGAAAAAAGGTGGTAACACGATAACAGATCGTCCTTGTATGAGGACGATTTTTTGTTTTCAGGGGGAGGAAAACTTATGAAAAAACTATTAGTGATGATCGCTATGGCGATGCTGCTGATGCTTAGCGCATGCACGAATCAAGAAGGCGGTAATGAAACGCCAGCCGAAGGCAGAAAGTACAGCGTCGGTGTCGTTCAGCTCGTTCAGCATGCCGCTTTGGATGATGCGACAAACGGCTTTGTCGATGAACTGAAGAAGCAGCTCGGTGATGATGTGGACATCGATGTGAAGAATGCCGCCGGAGACAGCGCGACCTGTGCAACGATCGCTCAGGGTTTTGTGAACAACAGTGTCGATCTGATCATGGCCAATGCCACACCTGCCTTGCAGGCTGCATCTTCCGCTACCGGTGATATTCCTGTTTTGGGAACTTCGGTTACCGATTACGCTTCTGCATTAGGCATGGACAGCTTCACCGGCTCTACCGGCATCAACGTCTCAGGCACATCGGATCTTCCGCCTCTTGATGAACAGGCCCAGATGATCCTGGATCTTTTCCCGGAAGCAAAAACAGTAGGCATCATCTACTGTTCATCGGAAGCGAATTCTATCTATCAGGTCAATGCCGTTCAGGCCTATCTTGAAGATAAGAAGATCAAGGTCATTCCGGTCTCATTCACCGATTCAAACGATATCGCCATGGTGACAGAAGGTCTGTGTTCACAGATCGATGTGCTCTACATCCCTACCGACAATACGGCTGCATCATGTTCGCAGACGATCGCGGGCGTCATCATACCTGCAGGCATCCCGGCTATTACCGGTGATGAAGGCACATGCATCGGCTGCGGTGTCGCAACTTTGGCGATCAGCTACTACGATCTTGGCGTTGAAACAGGAAAGATGGCTGCCGAGATCCTTAAAGGCAATGCAGATGTTTCAACTATGGACATCCGCTACAGCGGCGCTCCGATCAAGAAATACAACAAGGATATCTGCGATCAGCTGGGTATTGAGATCCCGGATGATTACGTAGCTATCGCGGGCTAAAGACAAAGAGAAATAGCTTCAGGAACTTTGAGTTCAGATGCGATCGGACTCAGAGTTCCTTTTTTTATGTCATAGACGACCACATTGTCACTGTTCATATTGCCGCACAGAAGAAAATCATCAACCAGGATGAAATCACGCGGATGATCGCCGCCGCAGTCTTTCACTTCGATCAGTTCAAATCTATCTGTATCGATCACCGACAGGACATTCTTGAATCTTGTTGAGACATAAAGATGCTTTCCGTCATCGCTCATCCTGAT
>CADCPE010000076.1 GCA_902803275.1 uncultured Erysipelotrichaceae bacterium | reverse complement strand
CAAGGGCAGAAAGCTCAAGGTGCACAAGCTGACGATGCCGAAGAAGGATGTCACGATCGGCAAGGATTTCACCATCGACTATGTTGAAGGATCGCTTCCTCGAGAAGAAGGCGATATCTGTATCGCTTCATATCTGAACTTTTTGATCACCAACGATGGCATCATCTGTCCGCAGTAGGATGACGAATATGATGAACTGGCGATCAGACAGCTGCAGGAGATCTTCCCGGACAAGAAGGTTGTCGGTGTCAGATCAAGAGAAGTAGTTTATGGCGGCGGTAATATTCACTGTATAACACAGCAGCAGCCTAAATAAATTTAAGAAAGGGAAATATTTATGAACAACAAAAAAGTCTCATTGACTAAGACCGTGCTGTTCACTGTATGTTCAATACTGGTCTTAGACTCGTTTGTGGCTCCGACGATCATCGGTGTTTCATCGATCACGATCTGGATCATCTCAGCCATCTTCTTCTTCCTTCCGTACGGACTGATGTCTGCGGAACTTGGAAGCACCTATCCTGATGACGGCGGTATCGTTTCCTGGGTCCAGAGAGCCTTTGGCGAATTCTGGGGCGTCATGGAAGGATGGATGTACTGGATCAATGTTGCCTTCTGGATGCCGGCGGTATTCACGGCTTTCTCAGGCTGGTTCGTACTGGCTATCTGGCCGGAAATGCCTGTATTCCTGCAGGCAGCGATTGCGATCGCCATGTGCTGGGTCATCGTCTATATCGGTGTCAAAGGCATCGATCTCTCTGTTGAAGTCGCTTCGATCATGGCTTATCTCAAGATGGGCATTCTGGTCTTGCTGGGAGTTCTGGGCATCGTCTACGGCATCAAGAACGGTCTGGCAAACGACTTCTCGCTTGCCAACTGGATTCCGAATTTTGCGGATATCATCAATCCTCAAGACGGCGGCTATTTTGCGGTCATCGTCTACAACCTTTTAGGCTTTGAGCTCATCGGCTCGATCGGATCACAGATTGAAGATCCAAAACGCACTGTTCCTAAGATGACGATCATCGCCGGTATTGCGATCGTCGCGATCTACTGCTTCGGTTCTTTCGGTGTTCTCGCTGCTATTCCTGCAGATGCGATCGATGAGGTTGACGGTTTCGTCTATGCGCTTAAGGAACTGTGCACAGTATTCGGACCTTTAGGGAACGTCGTATTCTATGTCGTCATCTTCGGTGCTATTTTGACTTTAGTAGCCAACATGATCACCTGGACGCTCGGCGGCAATGAAGCTTTCATGGCTGCTGATCTGGACAAGAGATCTAAATTCCTTGGCCACAGGCATCCTAAATACGGCACAGCTGACAACCTGTACTATGTCATGGGCGTTGTCTCAAGCCTGCTGCTGGTACTCAACTATACATTATCAGGAGATGCCAACGAAGTATTCTGGACGATCTTTGCGTTCTCATCAATCGTCTTCATGCTCTGCTACCTGCTGATGTTCCCGGCTGCATTGAAGCTCAAGTTTACAGATGATACTCCAAGAGTCTACGAAGTGCCTGGCGGCAAGGCTGGTATGGTCATCGTCTTTATCCTGTGCATGTTCTCAGTCGGTATCGCGACCTTCTCATTATTGGATCTTGATCCAAGCGGATACGGCTTCTGGATGCAATGGATCGGCCTGATTCTGACATTCGGTGTCGGTGTATATCTCTACTATGCAGGTAAAAAGAAAGAATAAAGGAAATTGAAATGAAAAAGGATTTTATAACAGTAAACGATTTTACTAAGGAAGAATTACTGGAGATCATTGAAGTCTCCCGCGCAATAAAGAAATCCATCAAAGAAGGCTATTATCCGCCTTTGATGAAGAATATGACTCTGGCTATGATCTTCCAGCAGTCTTCAACAAGGACCCGCTGTTCGTTTGAAACAGCGATGACACAGATGGGCGGTCACGCTCAGTATCTGGGTCCGGGCATGATCCAGCTGGGAGGTCACGAAACGATCGGCGATACCGGCAGAGTTTTAAGCGGCTTAGTCGATATCATCATGGCCAGAGTTATCGAACACAAGACAGTTGTCGATCTGGCTAACGCCACGACCATTCCGGTAATCAATGCCATGTCTGACTACACTCATCCAACGCAGGCGATCGCCGATGTCATCACGATGATGGAAAATCTGCCGGCCGGCAAGAGATTCGAAGACTGCAAGGTCGTCTTCTGTGGTGACTTTACGCAGGTGGCAGCTTCCTTAGGTTTTATCTGTACGAAATTAGGTGCGCACTTTGTCTTCTATGGACCATTGAACAATCCGAAGACTCAGCCATTCACCGAAAAGCACAGAAAGATCTTTGAAGAAAACTGCAAGATCTCTGGCGGTACCTGGAAAGTTACTGAAGACGAGAAGGATGTTGAAGGAGCAGACTTCTTCTATACAGACGTCTGGTATGGCCTGTATGAAGCTGAACTGACCAAGGAAGAAAGAACAGAGATATTCAAAAAGTATCAGGTCAACAGGCAGCTAATGGAAAAAGGCGCTCTGGGCTGCAAGTTCCTGCACTGTCTGCCTTGCACAAGAGGCGAAGATGTAACCGATGAAGTTGCGGATTCCGCATCATCACTGTGCTGGGAAGAAGCCTGGAACCGTCTGACGGCGATGAGAGGTCTGCTGGTATACTTCACAAAAGAGAGAAGAAAATACAGCGAAACACATAGACAGGCCGCCAAGGAAGATCTCGACAAGGTCTTAGAGAAATACGGCTACGATCTGTACTGATATGAATAAAAGATTAGTTATTGCCCTGGGCGGAAACGCCCTGGGCAACACTCCAAAAGAACAGCTGGAGCTGGTCAAAAAAACCGCATCGACCATTGTAGATCTGGTCGAAGAAGGTTATGATGTAGTAGTCGGACACGGCAACGGCCCGCAGGTCGGCATGGTCAACCTGGCTTTCGAGAATTCGCACAATAACAACGGCGGCACTCCGGAAATGCCATTCCCGGAATGCGGCGCCATGACGCAGGGCTACATCGGTTACCACCTTCAGCAATCGATCGGAAGAGAACTCAGGCTGCGCGGTATCAGCAGATCCGTCGCAACGATCATCACCCAGGTTGAGGTCGACAGGAAAGACAAGGCTTTCGAAAATCCAACCAAGCCGATCGGCTCCTTCTACAGCAAGGAAGATGCTGACAATATTGCGGTAGAAACCGGCTATACCTTTGTGGAGGATGCCGGCAGAGGATATCGCCGGGTAGTGCCTTCACCTAAACCGGTATCGATCGTGGAGATCGAAACAGTTGAGAAGCTGGTATCACAGGGCTGCATCGTCATCACAGTCGGCGGCGGCGGCATACCGGTAATCAGAAGCGAAGATTACTTTGAGGGTGTGGCGGCGGTCATCGACAAAGACAGGGCAAGCGCCAAACTGGCTCTGGATCTCAAGGCGGACATGCTGGTGATACTGACGGCTGTTGACAAGGTATCGATCAACTTCAACAAGCCTGACCAGAAGGATCTTGATGAAATGTCACTTGCACAGGCAGCCAAGTATATCGAAGAAGGCCATTTCGCCAAAGGAAGCATGCTTCCGAAAGTTGAATCATGCATCGAATATGTCAAAGCTACAGAAAACGGCAAGGCGCTTATAACTTCGCTGGAGAAAGCCAAGGAAGCCCTGCAGGGAAAGACAGGTACGATCATTCATAAATAATCAGGCAGATATGAAACAAAGAGAAAAAATAACTGAAGAATTCATCGAACTGATGAAAGATCCTGAGCTGAGAGCTCTGATGCAGAAAGCTCTGGACCAGGCTCATGAACAGAACCCCGATCACATAAGCAATCCGGCCTTTACGCTGGAAGAGCTTTATGATTTTATCGACTGGTCATGCAGGTGTCTGCCATGGGAATGCATCAATACCGAAAGGTTCTCAACGCTTTATGACAGAGTGGATCAGTCTTTGAATTACTTCTGGTTTGTCTTTGGTCAATACCTAGATGAACTCAAGGACAAGGGCTACTACATTCCGACACTTGAATACCACGAACCGATCGCCACCTGGATCAAGAAATATTCCATCGACTGGGGCAGGTATCTTTCAAGCGAAGAATCCTGGAGCGATGAACAGTTTGAAAAACAGCTTCATGACTCTACTTTCGGTATGGACAAAGGCTGGTATTCGACTGAAAACATCTGGCACAGCTACAATGAGTTCTTCTCCCGCCGTCTGATCGATCCAAGCGTGCGTCCGATCGGCGAAGCTGAACTGGTCTCGCCAGCTGATTCAAGACCGGAAGGTTTCTTTGCGATAAAAGCTGACGGCTATATCGAAGATGAAGGCGTTCAGATCAAGGGACATAAATTCTATACGGTCGATGATCTTCTGCACAAAAAGGAATATGCGGGATTGTTCCATAACGGAACACTGACCCATACCTTCCTTTCCGTACGCGATTATCACCGTTATCACTTCCCGATCGATGGCAAGATCATCGATATGTACAAGATCGATGCATTCAACGCGGTCGGCGGACATACCCATTATGATCCTGAAGAAAAGTGCTATACATTCATCTGTTCGGATTCATCATGGCAGGCAAGAGAGACCAGAGACTGCGTGATACTTGATACGAAGTTCGGACACGTCGCCTGTCTGCCGATAGGCATGTCACAGGTCTGCTCATGCAACTTCGAAGAAGATCTGAAGATCGGCGATGAAGTAAGAAAAGGCGATCCGATGGGATACTTCCTGTTTGGCGGTTCTGACTTTGTCATGGTGTTTGAAAGCAAGGTTGAAGTAACGCCTGTTGCCCAGAAGGATAAGCACATCCTGATGGGTGAAGACTATGCGAAACTGAAACTGAAATAGCTTCAGATGATATTATTTCCCCTGAAAGAGACCTAAGGTCTCTTTTTTAGTAAACCGAGTGGACATTTTTAAATGATTGAAAAAACAAATACAGTTAATATTAGATTAGTGATGGAGTTTAAAAATGATTGATACTGTCAAAACAAAATACGGTCTGCTTAAAGCGGTAAGATCAAACTCAGGATTTGCCCTGTTCAGGGGGATACCCTACGGCAAGCCGCCGGTCGGTGAAAGAAGATGGAAGGCACCTGAAGAACCGGAATGCTGGGAAGGCGTAAGAGTATGTGACAGCTATGGTCCTGCCTGTATGCAGTATGACCGCTGGGCAAAGGCAACAGACGATATTACCGATGACAGCGGACATGAGTACATCAGGATAGTTAATTATCCTTATCCGCCGAAAATGTCTGAAGACTGTCTGTATCTCAACGTCTATACTCCGGCGAAGTCCGGCAATGACAGATTGCCGGTCATGATGTATATACACGGCGGAGGATGTCAGCAGTGGTACGGATCAGATTATGAATACTGCGGTGATAGCTTCTGTGCAAAAGGCTGCATCCTTGTGAGCATCAATTACCGTCTGAATGTCTTTGGTTTCTTTGCACATCCTGAATTAGAAAAAGAGAGTCCATATGGAAAAAGCGGCAATTATGGGCTGCTTGATCAGATACAGGCTTTGAAATGGATCTATGAAAACATCGAAGGATTCGGCGGTGATAAAAACAATATAACCGTCTTTGGCCAGTCATCAGGAGGACGTTCTACGATGTCTTTACTGTGTTCCCCGCTTACAAAAGGAATGATAAGACAAGTCTCCATTCAATCAGCCGGCGGTCTCGGACACTTTGTAGGTGACAAGTCCAAGGAAGATATCATCGCTTCCGGTATAGAATTCATGAAAACACTTGGCTGTTCTGATATCGAAGAGATGAGAAGACTTGATGCCAGGGTTTTAAGAGATGAAAACGATAAGCTGGGATTCATGAACGGTTTCAACATCTATACTGATGGCTATGTTCTGAATCACGAAACAGATGAATACTTCCTCAAGGATCTGATCCCTCATGATGTAAAGATAATCATCGGCTGCACCGCCGATGAAGGAGCCAACGGCAAGAAGACCCAGTTTGGCATAAACATGTATGAAAGGATCACAGAACTGTGCAAGGTGCTGAAGAAAAACGATCATCAGGTCTACATGTATGTCTTTGATCAGAAGCAGCCGGGCGATGATGCAGGTGTACCGCATTCATGCGATAACCGCTATCAGTTTGGGACCCTGGATGGATCGTGGAGACCCTACACAGAGAAGGATTACGCCCTTAGTGATACGATGCAGGGATACTGGGCCAATTTCGCAAAAAAGGGCGATCCCAATGCAAAGGGGCTCGCGAAATGGGAACCGTTCAATGAAAACGAAAAAGCCATGTGGCTTAAAGCTGATAGCTGCATGATGAAATAGCTGTGATCCTAAAGATGATCAGAAAAAGGATGGGCAACAGCGGGCAAATAATACAAAGTTTTTATAATATAATATTCATAGACAGAAACTTTTACCGACAATTGATCCTACAGATCTTTGTTAAACATTTTACATAACATTATTTCAACATAAAGAAAGGAAACCCTATGATGGAAATGGAATTTACGATTGTTTGTCTGGATGGCAGATACTGTTTTTCATGCCGGGCAGATGAAGGCTTTGACTATGAAACCGACACGGATATAAATGGACTGGAGTGTATCCAGGGTCAGCTTGATGAAGTAAAAGCTGCCGAATTTGTAAAGCTGATAAATGAAGCAGAGATAGAAAGATGGGACAGAGAATACGGCGGCGAACATCTGATCCAAGACGGTATCGAATGGTCTATAAAGTATATAAAAGATGATAAAGAGTATAACAGCTGCGGCAAGGAAAGCTTTGAACCATACCGTTTTGAATATCTGCTTAAAGCGATAAAGCTCTGTGACAGACAGCTTGAATATTTCGGATGGTGATCATGAAAAGAGAAGAACTGCAGGAATTGAAACTCAGCGATCTTAAAAATCTGGCCAAGGAAAAGCAGATCAAAGTAAATGGGCTTAAAAAGGAAGAGATCGTTGAACTTCTGTCTGATAAAGAAGAAGTAAAGGAAGAGATCGAAGAAGCAAAGGAAGAAAACAGCGAGATCAGGTTTGTTGGCAAAAAAGCCCCTGATCCTTCGGTATCGATAAGCGGCATACTGACGGTCATGGAAGACGGCTATGGTTTCATCAGAGGTGAAAACTTTGAGACCGGAGATGACAATGTCTTCGTTTCCCCGACTTTTATCAAGAAATTCAGACTGAGGACCGGTGATCATATCATCGGCAAGAAAAGAGAAGCCAAAGACAGTGAAAGATACGGAGCACTGATCTATATCGACAAGATAAACTATCTTGACACCGATATGATCAGATCCAGGGTGACATTTGAAGATCTGACACCGGTCTTTCCGGATGAAAGAGTGAAACTGGAAAGACAGGGCGAATCGCTGTCGATGAGAGTCGTGGATCTGATCGCCCCGATAGGCAAGGGACAGAGAGGTCTGATCGTTTCTCCGCCAAAAGCCGGCAAGACCACTATCCTGAAGGACATTGCCTTGTCTATTCAAAGGTCCTGCCCGAAGGCTCATCTGATCGTTCTTTTGATCGATGAAAGACCGGAAGAAGTAACGGATATCAAGGAGATCGTCAAAGGCGAAAGAGTGATGATCGTCTACTCGACTTTTGATGAACAGCCTACCAAACACAAATTCGTCTCGGAGATGACGATCGAACATGCGAAGCGCCTGGTCGAAGCCGGTGAGGATGTGTTTATCCTGCTTGATTCGATCACGAGACTGTCAAGAGCCTACAACCTCACAGAAGCATCCAGCGGCAAGACTCTTTCAGGTGGCCTTGATCCAAATGCTCTGTATATGCCTAAAAGATTCTTCGGTGCTGCCAGAAAGACCAAGGAAAGAGGATCGCTGACTATCCTGGCAACGGCACTGGTCGATACGGGTTCCAAGATGGATGATGTCATCTATGAAGAGTTCAAGGGTACCGGCAACATGGAACTGATCCTCTCCAGAAAACTGCAGGAAAGAAGACTGTTCCCGGCCATTGATATCGCCAAGTCCGGGACCAGAAGAGAGGATCTGCTTCTGAATAAAGATGAGCTGAATGCTGTAAACATCATCAGAAGAGATCTGATGAACTACTACCGTGATGATTCGATCGACGGGCTGATCGAACTGTTCATCAGAACCAGAAACAATGACGAACTGGTTCAGCTGATCCTTAAAAACAAATCCATTTAAAAAGAAAGCATTTGATGCTTCCTTTATAGAAAAAGCCAAAAACCTCAGATGAGGTTTTTAATCGGTCAGGATCTTTAACAGTTCTGGATGATTTGATCTGTCTATGAGCTCTTCATATGCACCAAGGACAAATCCTTCATCGCGATAGGCCGGAGCCATGCACGTAGAAAGAAGAGAATATTCGCCCTTATCTTTCAGGCGGGCTCCCATGTATACTCCTGCAGGGACCACTATCTGCAGTTCCTCGCCTTTGTCGAGATCCTTTCCCAGATATCTGATCTCATCATGATCATCATAGATCAGATAGATCTCGACGCTGATCCCGTCATGGAAAAACCAGATCTCATCGCTGTCAAGTCTGTGCATCCGCGAAACACAATCTTCTGTCAGCATGTAATAGATCGTGCTGTAGATCGATCTTCCGTTGATGACTTTGCCATGATGCATCTCTTTTACATATCCGCCTTCCGGAACAAGAGACACCAGACCGAGTTTTCTGATCAGTTCGTCTTTAGTCATATTCATCCTCTACGTAATTGTAGAAATAAGGTGCCAGACTTACACCGCAGTCGACAGTGATGATCTGGCCGGTGATGGCACCTGAAAGATCGCTGGCTAAAAAGATCGCGGTATTGCCTATATCCTCGGGGTAGACCAACCTTTTCAAGGCGCTTCTTTCACAATAGCTTTCACGCCAGCCGGGGATGAATCTTTCCTGGCCTTCCTTGTAGATCAGACCCGGTGCGATGCAGTTGACTCTGATCTTTGGGCCAAGTTCATAAGCCAGACACCTGGTAGCCATTTCGATCGCTGCTTTGGACATTCCGTAGTGGATCAGCTTGGAAGCAGGATTGACAGCGTTGATTGAAGAGATATTGATGATGGAACCGTTGTCCATATGCTTGGCGAATTCCCTTGAAAGAAAGAAGACACCTTTGGTGTTGATGTCAAGCATCGCATCATAGTCTTCTTCACTGATCGCGTCCAGTGATCTGGCGGGATAAATGCCGGCATTGTTCACCAGCACATCGATCCTTCCGTGATCTCTGATGACTTCTTCAACAAGCTCTCTTATTGAATCGAGGTTCCCCTGATCATATTTATAGGCTTTGACTTCCTTGCTGTCGGGAAGCGATCTGTTATAAGTCACAAGGACTTGCGCACCGCTTTTAAGAAACTGTTCAGCTATTCCCTTGCCGGCGCCCGAACAGCCTCCGGTGATCAGGACGATCCTGTCTTTTAAATCGATATCGATCATCAGATAACACTGTTTCCTTTCACATTGAAACCAAAGAAAGTCAAAGCCTTCGGATTGGCTTCATTCCAGAAGAAGAAATTGTGTTCGCCGGGCCAGTATTCATGTTTGACCTTTTCAGGGAACATTCCTTCAAGGTATTCCGTGATCTTCCTGCAGTCCTGGAAAATGAAATCTTCACTTCCGCAATAGATCCTCAGTTCAGGACATTCAAGATCATTTTCCTTGATCCTTTGGGCAAGTCTTTCGATGTTGGCATCTGAATTTTCGGTCTCTTCAGGTGTACCCAGGAAAAGTTCCATATCCTTGTGCAAAATCGAACGTCCTGCCATATTGGCTCCGGAAAGGCAGACGGCCTTGCCGTACCTGTCTGGTTTAGACAAGGCGATGCGCAGTGTTCCGTATCCGCCCATGCTTTCACCCATGATGAAGGTGTCTTCTCTACGATCGGAGATCGGGAAGTAGTTCTTCAGCTTTAAAGGAAGTTCTTCGCTGATCCAGTCATAGTAGTTCTGGCCATATCGGGAATTGTTGTAGCAGGAATTATTGGCGCTGGGCATGACGACGATCAGATCGAGGTCCCGGCAAAGCAGGAAGATATTGCTCAGATTGACCCAGGCATCGCAGTCTTCCTTATAGCCATGCAGGATATACAGGACCGGATATTTCCTGCCTTTAAGATCTTTTGTTTCCTTGCGGTCTTCAGGCAGAAGAACATTAACCTTGGTATCCATATTCAGTGAATTGGCACGCATCGTCAATTCGGCTTTGACCATTTTTTTTACTCCTTTCAAAAAAGTAATTGCTTAAGCAACTACTTTTTGGTTGATTTCTTGGTGGTTTTTGTTGTCTTCTTCGGCTCGGCTTTCTTTGCTGCCGTCTTTGCCGGTTCAGCCTTCTTGGCCACTGCCTTTTCAGGTTCAGCCTTCTTGGCGGCAGGCTTCTTTGCTTCAGGCTCCTTAGTCATCTTTTTGAGTTCTTCGTTGATCGACTGAAGCAGTTTGACCTCTTCGCTAGGTTCAGCCGGTTTCTCTTCCGGTTTAGGTTCTGCTCTCTTGAACTTGTTCATGGCCTTTACTACACCGAACAGTACCAGAGCAACGATCAGGAAGTTGACGATAGCCTGCAAGAAGCTGCCGATCATGATCATGGCATCACCGCCTAAAGGAATGGCGATCGCCGAGAAATCTAGACCGCCGATGATGGCACCGACGATAGGCATGATCACGTCATTTACAAGTGAATTGACAATAGCCTGGAAGACACCGCCTATTACAACACCTATTGCCAAGTCAAGCACATTGCCTCTGGCAATAAACTCTTTGAATTCTTTAATAAACTGTTTCATATTATTTCCCCCTCAATATTTATTATAGTTTAATGTGCTATAATTCTTAGAGTAAAAAAAACAGAATTATGAACAAATTCCGACAATTTTTGATGATCGAAATAGCCACCCTTCTGTTTGCCTTCTCCATAGGCCTTTTTATTTTGCCGGGAAATGTGCTGACTGGCGGTGTAGCCGGTATTGCCACATTGCTTAAGGCTTACATACCGATAAGTGAAGATTATCTCGTCATCATCATAAATACACTGCTGTTTATCATCGGCTCGCTGCTACTGGGCAAAGAGTTTTTTCTCAATACCCTGATCTATTCGGTCAGCTATCCGTTCATGCTGCTGCTGGTGACAAGGCAGCTTCCACCGATCAAGATCGATCCGCTGCTGGGAGCGATCTATGGCGGATTCATCGGCGGCATCGCGATCGGCATCATGTTCAGAAACGGCGGTTCATCAGGCGGTGTGGATGTATTTGCACTGATCATGGAAAAGTATTTCAATGTCAAGCCAAGCAATACGGTCATGGTGATCGATGCTCTGACGGTGATTGCCGGACTGTATATCTATGGCCTGAACAGTGTGCTGATCGGCCTTTTAAGCGTATACCTGCTGTCGTTTTCAATGGAAAGGACCATCAGCATGTACCGGGGCATCGAAGGCAAGAAATTCGAGATCATCTCTGATAAATATGAAAAGATCAATGAGGCCATCCTGAAAAAGATCGACCGTGGTACGACGATCATCACCGCTCAGGGCGGCTATTCGCATCAGGAGAGAAAAGTGCTGATGGCGGTCGTATCTGATGAACAGCTTTCAGAGGTGAAGAAAGTCATAGATGAAGTGGATCCGGATGCCTTTGTGATCATATCCGATGTCAAAGACGTCAACGGTGAAGGCTTCACCTTTGAACCTCGTCTGTAATACGAGCTTATCCGCTCAGTTGGAAGCATTAAAAGCTATAATAGTATTGTGCTGGTAAGAAGAGCTACATATGACGATCTGGACAGAATGAAGGAACTTTTTGCGTGCGCCAGAGCTTATATGAAAAAAAGCGGCAATCCCACTCAGTGGAAGGATGACCGCCCTAGCATCAGTATCGTCGTTAATGACATTGCCAAAAACAATTCATACGTGATCGAAGATGATGACAGGATCGTCGCCACTTTTGCCTGCATCAAAGGCATTGAACCTACCTATCTTGATATCGATGGAAAGTGGCTCAACGATGATGAATATGTGACGATCCACCGGGTTGCTTCAGATGGAAGCAGAAAAGGTATTTTCAACGAGATCATCAAGTACTGCGGCAAATTCAACCGCGATATCAGGATCGACACCCATAAGGACAACAAGACGATGATCCATCTTATTGAAAAAAACGGTTTCAGATACTGCGGTATCATCATCGTCGATGACGGCACGCCAAGACTGGCCTATCAGAAATTATGCAGAAAGTATTAGCGATCGTCGGACCCACAGCTGTAGGAAAAACGGATTTCGGCATTGAATGCGCCGATGCCTTTAATGGTGAGATCATCTCCGGTGATTCGATCCAGATCTATAAAGGGCTGAATATCGGTTCCGCCAAGCCGACAGAAGCAGAGCAGTCTAGGGCCAGACATTATCTAATAGATATAAAGGAAGCGAACGAAAACTACAGCGTAAAGCAGTTTCAGGAACTGGGGAGAAAGTGCATTGAAGACATAGGCAGACGCAACAGACTGCCGATCATTGTCGGAGGCACGGGACTATATATCAAGGCCTGCCTTTATGACTATGTCTTCTTTGATGAAGAGCAGGAGGATTACCAGTATCCTGATCTCAGCAATGAAGAACTCTATGAGCTTTTGAAAAAGAAGGATCCTGAAGCACTTGAAAAGATCCATGTGAACAACCGCAAGCGGCTGATCAGGGCGCTGAACATCTATGAGAAACATCATCAGGGCATTTCCAGCATCAAGAAGCAGCAGGAACATAAGCCGATCTATGACTGTCTGATCATCGGACTGACACTGGATAAGGATCTGCTGTACCAGAGGATTGATCAAAGAGTTGACAGGATGATGGAAGAAGGCCTGATCAGGGAGATCGACGGACTGCTTGAAAAGGGGATCGGTTTTGATGATCAAAGCATGCAGGGGATCGGCTACAAGGAGTTCAAGGATTATTACGCTAAAGAAAAAACTCTAGACGAATGTGTCGAGGAAGTGAAGAAGAATTCCAGACATTTTGCGAAAAGACAGTATACGTTTTTTAAGAACCAGCTCGATGTGAACTGGTATACCGATAGAAAAGAAGCGATGAAAATGATCGAAAGGTGGATGAAAAATGAAATTTAAAGATATCGAATACAAAAGACCTGAACTGGAGCAGCTGAAGAAGGAATATGAAGAAAGGCTGGTCGAACTGGAAAAGGCTGCTGATAAGGATGAGTATCTTAAGGCCTTCAAAAAACTCAATGAGCTGAGAGGCCACATCTATACGATGAAGACCTTATGCTACATCAGACATTCGATCAACACGGCTGATGAATTCTATGACAGGGAGAATGCCTACTGGGATCAGACGATGCCTCAGCTTCAGGAATATGAGGCAAAGATGGCAAAGATCCTTTTAGAAAGTCCTTTCAGAAATAAGGTCGATATACCGGAGACCTTATACAAGCTGCTGGAATACACCCTGAAATCTTTTTCACCTGAGATTATTGAAGACATGCAGGAAGAAAACAGGCTTGTGAGCGAATATGGAAAGCTCAAGTCTTCCGCAAGGATCGAGTTTGATGGCGAGGTATACAATCTGGCTTCGATAGCTCCGCTCATGAATTCCGATGACAGAGATATCAGAAGAAGAGCTACTCAGGCCTACAACCGCTTCTTTGAAGATAACGAAGAGAGATTCGACGAGATCTATGACAGACTCGTTAAAGTCAGAGATACAATGGCCAAAAAGCTGGGTTATGAAAACTACACTACGCTGGGCTATATCAAAATGAACCGCCTTGACTATGATCAGGATATGGTCGCAAATTATCGCGAACAGGTCATCAGGGACATCGTTCCATTGACGGTCGAACTGAGAAAGAAACAGGCCAAAAGGCTAGGTTTGGAAAAACTTGAATGTTACGACCTGAACTACAATTTCAAGTCAGGCAATCCAAAACCTCACGGCACACTTGACGAGCTTGTGCAGGCAGCCTTGAAGATGTACAGCGAGATGTCAGCGGAAACCGGCGAGTTCTTTAAGATGATGGTCGACAACGAAATGTTCGATCTGCCGACCAGAGAAAACAAGGAGATGGGCGGCTACTGCGACGGGCTGTTTGACTATAAGATGCCGTTCATTTTTGCCAATGCCAACGGTACGGCCGGTGATGTCGATGTCCTGACCCATGAAGCCGGACACGCCTTCCAGGCTTACTGCACCTTCAAGAATGTCGACATTCCTGATCTGTGCTTCCCAACGATGGAATCAGCCGAGATCGATTCGATGTCGATGGAATTCTTTGCACACCCTTACAGTGAATACTTCTTCAAGGAAGAAGCAGAAAAGTACCACTACTTCCACATCGTTTCAGCACTGGTATTTCTGCCTTACGGCTGTCTTGTGGATCACTTTCAGCATGAAGTATACAATCATCCTGAGATGAGCCCTGAACAAAGGAAGCAGACCTGGCGCAGACTTGAAAAGATCTACAAACCGGATGTTGAATATGATGGCTTTGATCTGCTGGAAAGAGGCGGTTTCTACTTCCGTCAGGGTCACATCTTCCAGTCGCCTTTCTACTACATCGACTATACACTGGCTCAGGTCTGTGCCCTGCAGTTTTTTGTCAGGATGCTGAAAAAAGATGAAGAAGCCTGGAAAGACTATGTCCATATCTGCGGACTGGGCGGGACCAGATCGTTTGTCGAGATCGTCAAAGCCGCACATCTCAAGGTGCCGTTTGAAGAAGGCTGTCTCAAGGAAGTCGCTTCCATGATGAAGGAAGAACTGGAAAAGATAGATGACGAGGAGTTCTGATATGCATAAACTCGACAGAAGAAAACAGGAATTGTTCGGACTTGGTGACGAACTCTTCGTGCATCCTGAACTGGGATACAAGGAGTACACCAACAAGCGGATACTTACCGAATACTTTGAAAAAAACGGGTTGAAAGTTGAAGAGCTCGGTTTCAGAACAGCTTTCAGGGTTTCGATCGGATCAGGCTATCCGCATATCGGACTGATCGCTGAACTTGATGCGATCCCGACTTTAGGACATCCTTTCGCCAACAAAGACGACAATAACGCTGCACACAGCTGCGGTCATTCAACTCAATGTGCCATCATGGCTTACACTCTGGTAAACTTCAAGGATGTATTGAAGAAAGGCAGAGTCACTCTTTACTTCACTCCGGCTGAAGAGTTTACGGATATCGCCTTCAGAAAGCAGCTGATCAAAAAGAAAGAGATAAACTATATCGGCGGCAAGGTGAACATGCTGACGGCAGGACAGTTTGATGATGAGGATCTGCTGATCCACTGCCACACCATGGGACAGGGGAAATATCACTTCTCTTTAAATACCTCCTTAAGCGGTTTTATTTATAAGGAAATAACTTTCAAAGGAGTGGCAAGCCATGCGGCTGTAGCTCCGTATAACGGAGTCAATGCGCTGAATGCCTTTGTGCTGTTTGACAATGCCTTGAACATGCTCAGAGAAACGTTCAAAGAAGAAGACTTTATCAGGATCCACGGCATGATCGCTGAAGGCGGACAGACGGTAAATTCGATCCCGGCAAGAGTGGTCTATGAATGCTATGTCAGGTCGATGAATCAGGATGCGTTAAAAAAGACCGCAAAAAGAGTAGACGATGCCGCAAGATACTGCGCTAAAGCTATCGGAGCGGACGTTTCGATCAGATCGACTCCTGGTTATCTGCCAATGCATCAATCAAGGCTCATAAATGATGTGATCAGAAAGAATATGCTGAAATACTGCAGCATAGAAGAGATCCATGATGATGAAGTATCGATGGCAGCCGGTGACATCGGTGATGTATCCTGCTTTAAGCCGACGGTACAGTTTGGCTACAGCGGTTTTGCCGGTAACTGCCATGGCAAGGACCTTTGCATAGTCGATAAGGACAGAGCTTATCTGGAACCTGCCAAGGTCATCTATGACACGGCCCTTTATCTGAGTCAGCACCAGGAATATGTCGACAGGATCATCAAGGAATTCAAACCTTCATTGACAAAAGAAGAATATCTGGAATACCTCAAATGAGTTATAGAAAACTGCGCAAAGAAGATTACAGGGAATATCTGGAAAAGACATATGCAGCGTGGCTGGGCAAGAATATCGGCATCAGGCTCGGTGCACCTGTTGAGGGATGGACCTACGAAAAGATCAAAGAGAAATATCCGGCAATGAATGGCTATCCGGTTGATTACGGGATATTCGCTGCCGACGATGACTCCAATGGCCCACTGTTTTTCATCAGAGCTCTGCTTGAGAAGAATGATATAGAAGCCAAAGACATCGGCGATACTTTTCTGAATTATCTTGAAGAGTATGCCGGTTTTTTCTGGTGGGGCGGGATCGGCGTATCGAGTGAACATACCGCCTATGAAAATCTCAAAAACGGGATCAGTGCTCCGCAAAGCGGAAGCGTAAAAACCAACGGCAGGATGATCGCCGAACAGATTGGCGGACAGATCTTCATTGACTGCTGGGCCTATGTTGCAGGCTATGATCCTTATCTGGCAAAAAAGCTTGCCATCAAGGCAGCGAGCGTCACTCATGATCTAAACGGCATCCAGGGAGCCGTCTTTGTATCAACAGCCATAACTCTGGCTTATCAAAGAGATGATATCCATGAAGTGCTTGATGAAGCCCTGGGCTTTCTTGATAGGCGCATGGAGTATTACAAGGTTGCTAAAGACATCATCAGCTTTTATGAAAAGCACAGGAAAGACTGGCTTGAGTGCTTTGCCTACATCAGGGATAACTACGGCTATGACAAGTATCCAGGAGTCT
>CADCPE010000075.1 GCA_902803275.1 uncultured Erysipelotrichaceae bacterium | reverse complement strand
TGGCCCAAAGAGGTGTTGATACAATGAGATTCGGACCGTTAAAGCCGGTCGGACTTGTTGATCCAAAGACAGGCATGGAACCATATGCTTGTCTGCAGCTCCGTCAGGATGACCGTGCAAAGACCATGTATAATCTCGTTGGTTTCCAGACAAGACTTAAGTGGCCTGAGCAAAAGCGTGTTTTCGGCATGATTCCGGGACTTGAGAATGCAGAATATACCAGATATGGTGTAATGCACCGCAATACATTCCTTAATTCGCCTAAGTATCTCTCATCACATTACAGTCTGAGAGAAAAGCCTGATATTTTCTTTGCAGGTCAGATGACTGGTGTCGAAGGTTATATCGAATCAACTGCTTCAGGATTCATGGCAGGATTCTATGCTGCACAGAGAGCACTTGGAATCGAGCCGACATATGAACCTGATGCATGCACGGTTATCGGTTCGATGGCTTTATATGTTTCTGATCCTCATATCAAGAAGTTCCAGCCCATGAATGCAAACTTCGGTATCGTAACTCCGATCGAAGGAAGATTTAAGGGGAAGACAGGAAAGAAGGATAAGAACAACGCCATTGCTGACAGGGCATTAGAGCATCTTGAGCTCTTCGAGAAGAGTGTTGAAGAGCTGACTTCCAAATAAACTGTCATGTCGCAAATTGATCCTGAAGTTTCCAATAAACCAAAAGGACCATTAGCCAGGTTCTTTATTAACGGATGGTCTAATCTTGTAAGATTAATGGCTTCCAATGCATTGTTTATTATCTTCAATATTCCTGCAATAATTCTTGCTGGTGTTATCGCAGTATATTTCGTTCCGTGGATTGCTCCGCATTTCATAGACGTAAATTCATATATTGATCCCGTAACCGGCGATGATCACGGAGTCATCCAACTGTATTTATTCCTGGTGTTCTACCTGATTACGTTCCTGTTGTCGAGCACTCTTGTCTGCATCGGTCCGTTTCAGACAGGGTTTGCACAGGTTTATAAAGACATAATCAATGACAATTCCGTATCATTCTTTACCAGTTTTAAATCAGGAATGAAGAATAACTGGAAAAAGGGCTTGGTATCGATGTTAATTGGAATTGTATTAACACCGGTTTTATTGCTTGCTATCGGTTTTTATCTGAACTTCCAGAACGGAATCGGAACCATAATCGGTGCGGTGTTTATAGTTTTGCTCTTTGCTTTGATACTGGTCCAGAACTTTGTATATACGCTTATTGTATCGACTGACATAAAACTGGGTAAGATCTATAAGAATGCGATCATTTTCATGCTTATCAGATTTGTTCCTTGTCTTGGAATAAGTCTTGTTATCATGCTTTTCTATGTGATAATTCCATTTGTTTTATTGATGTCGTCTTCTTATCTGACACTTGGAATCTTTATGTTCCTGTATTCGTTCCTTGTAATCTCATGGGTTCAGTATTTTCTTTCTTTTTATACCGGTCGTTTGATAGAAAAATACGTGGCTGTAGCTAAAGAAGAGTAATTGTTAGAAAAAGATGATAAATCTTTTGTTTATGAGATAATTGATATAGAGATTAGATTCCCTTTATAAAGGCAGGTCGGCAGGGTATAAGCTATGTATGATTTCAGTCTATTAACAGATGAAACCGTTCGTGCAATTATTATTGCCTTGGTATTATTCGTTGTTGCCTTTGTATCATTCGTTGTAATTGCGCTTTACACGCTTTTCAAGACTAATATCTATACCACCAGACATAAAGAGAAAGTAAATCTTAGCTGTGATGTTGCTTATTTCCATGAGAAAGGCAAAAGAGAGGATCAGGAAGATTCGATCTATATTTCCCCGATGGATAAACTGGATCAGACCGGGCTTGTAGCAGCATGTTCAGACGGAATGGGCGGTCTGTTAAACGGAGAAGTTGTATCAAAGTTTGTTACTGATTCACTTCGTGAGAACTTCCCTTATCAGTTTGATTCACAGGCAGACAATGCTGCGATAATTTCAGATATTTCCAATCAGGTTTATGAGCAGTATCACTTAGGAGCCGGTGCGACTCTTGTAATGGTTCATATCATGGATGATTACATGAATTTCTACAGTCTCGGCGACAGTAACATAATACTGATTAGGAATAACCGTGCGACACTTCTGAATCACAAACAAAATTATGTAACGCTCATGATCAGGAAACTTGCTGAAGGCGGTCTTGATACATCTGATGCTTACAGGGATTCAAGAGCAAAAGGTCTGATAGATTTTGTCGGAAACCTTAACTGTAAGGTGCAGATGACATCACGTCCTTTAAGACTGATCGAGAATGATATCATTATTGTCAGTTCAGACGGTGTCACAGATTCGATGCCGCTTAACAGGATCGTTAATCATATTCATTTTGACCAGAATGCTACGGGTATAGCAAGAACAATAAAGTATGGCGTTAAGTCGAGGAAGAATCCGAGACAGGATAATTATTCTGCTGTAGTCATTAAGATGAAGAGGAGCTTTATTTGATAGAGTATTACACTTTTAAGCACAGAGGTGCCGAAGAAGAATATAAGGATGAGGTCTTTTTAAGACTCGTTCCCAATCTTACTGTTGCTATTTTCAACGGCAGTAAGATCGATTCACCTAAAAGCCAGTCCCTTTTGTTTTCGGAAATCCTGACCAGTGAAGAAGGAAGTAAGAGTATTGATTATCTTAATAGTGTATTTGAAGAATGTCTTGATGAAGATTCCGAGTATCTTATCCTTCGTGTAGAGAATAAAGGAATCGAAAGCATCAGAAGAGGTTCCGTATGTGCAAAGATAGTAAGGCAGGGACAAATAAGCCTGCTTCCTAACGGCTATTTCGGATTGTCCTCTGATGACAGGATCGTTTGTGCTACTTCCAACTTCTTCAAGTCGCTTAATGACGAAGGTATTCTTGCTGATGCTCTCGTTGCAGGTTCCTGTGATGACTGGATGAATATGATGGTCCGCCGCATATCAGACCAGACACAGCTCAAGTGCGGAAATCTGTCGGCAGTTACTCTTAAATTAAACAGTTAATTTCCGTTTGTGTGGCTTTCCAATGCCAGCTTGATTATTCTTCTTGCAGATCTCTCGATATCTTCTTTGGTGATCTGACCTTTCTTTAATGCCT
>CADCPE010000074.1 GCA_902803275.1 uncultured Erysipelotrichaceae bacterium | reverse complement strand
CGGCTTTAGCGCCAAACAGGGCAGGCAAGAGCCAGGTTATGCTTAAACGGAAGACAAAATTCCTTAATATGGATAGGATCGTAGCGACCTTTTGCGCACTCAAGCCGACAAAGACTCTGTTGATGATGATGCATCCGGCAGTAAAGATCGGGGCAAAGAACTCGACAGTAAGACCATAGTAGGTCAGATCATAGAAGGACTGTGTATAGGTCTCCGGGTTCATGAACAGCATGATCAGCTGTCTTTTCAGCAGCTGGCCAAGGATCATCATCCCGGTACAGCCAAAGAACCAGACCTTAAGGTTATACCCAAGGATCCTTTTCAGCATTTTTGTACGACCGGCACCGAAGTTATAAGCGATGATCGGTCCGATGGTCGTGGCATAGCCGATGAAGGCGGCATTGAGGATCTGCCTCAGGTCGTTGACGATCGCTCTGGCCGCAAGACCATCGGTTCCCAGATAAAACAGGACGGTTCTGTTTACCACAAACATCGTCAGGCTCATGGTCAGAGAATTTGTAAACTGAGCCAGGGCAAAACGGAAAGATTCAAGCAGGGTTTTCAGATATTCGCCCTCAGGCGTGACGAAGCGGATATCGCTCTTCTTGTTTGTCAGATAGAAAAAAAGACCGATCGCAAAAGTCAGGACATGTCCAAAGCTGGTGGCGAAACCGGCACCTGAAACACCCATGTTCAAGACAACGATTGCGACATAGTCGATGATGACGTTGGCGATACCCGAAGCGATACTGTTGAAAAGACCCATTGAAGGCTTACCGGCCGCTGAATAGAAAGCACCAAAACTCATCGATGCCAGCTTGAATGGCAAAGCCAGAAAAGTGATCGCAATATAGACTTCCGTATATTTTATGATCGAGTTATCAGCACCAAGAAAATACAGGATCTGATCATCAAAAACGATCATCATTCCAGCCAGAAGACTTCCGAAGATCAGGGAAAGGATGACCATTCTGGTAAAGATCCTGCTGGCATTCTCCTTGTCTCCTCTGCCCATCTCGGTCGCTGCATAGGTACTGGCACCCAGACCGAAGATGTGGCTGATCGCAAAGACAATTCCATCGATCGGCATCAGGATCTTGATGCCAGCCAGAGCGTTCTGCCCGACAAAGCGCGAAACAAAAAGCGCATCATCAAGCGTTTCAAACAGTCTTGTCGAAAGGTTGGTCAGCAAGCCCGGCAGGGCAAAAGCCAATAGGGAAGCCATGGTGAACTGTTGACCGATCTTGGAAGTTTTATTGCTCATTACAAATATAATGTAACATTATTCTGATAAATCTGGGGTATATAAGTCTATACGTTTCTCTTAAATTTCCGTTTTAACATTCCTGAAACAATTTCTCTTGAGCCTCTTCTATTAATAATGGAGCAAAGTGATATAGCGTATTGCTTCTTTAGATAATTTCCATAATGTTTTCATTAATGATCGTGATTACTTTTTTCTTAAAAGGAATGTTCTGGCAAGATTGATGCCGATCCTGTATGGCAAAGGTCTTAGGGCCTTATCGGCTTCAACCAGTTTTTCTCTGATCGGGATGGATTGCGGGCAGTGCTGTTCGCATTTGCCGCACTTGATGCAGGCTGTAGCGAAAGTCACATCTTTTCTTAAGGCAACAGCCTGTGCATACTGGAATCTGCCGTCATGCTTGGATTCGGTATACATGCGGTTATAGGCGTTGAAAGTTCCCGGGATATCGATGCCTTTGACGCAAGGCATGCAATAGCGGCAGCCTGTACAGCCGACTTTCTCTTTGGCTTTGATCTCCTTGATGATATCTTCAATCAGTTCAAAATCTTCCTTGGTAAAGGAATCGATCTGACTTGTATCGGCGATGCGGCAGTTTTCTTTGACCATATCCAGGGAATTCATCCCGGAAAGAATGACCGTGACATTCTTCTGGTTGAACAGCCATCTGAAGCCCCATTCGGCAGCGGAGTAACCACGCTTGTTGTTTTTGATGAGCTCCTTGGCCTTTTCCGGAAGCATGTTTACAAGCTTGCCTCCTCTTAATGGTTCCATGATGATGATCGGGATCCCCAGTTCGCCAGCCCTATCAAGACCCTTTCGGCCGGCCTGCGTATTCTCATCGAGATAGTTATACTGGATCTGCGCAAAGTCCCAGTCATAATCTTCCAGGATCTTGATGAACATCTCGCTGTTGCCGTGATATGAAAAGCCGATGTTTCTGATCTGACCTTTCTCTTTCTTTTCTATGATCCATTCTTCGATCCCGATCTTCTTCAGCTTTTCCCATTGCACAAAATCCGTCATATGATGCATGAGATAGTAATCCACGTGGTCAGTCCTGAGTCTGCTTAGTTCTTCACTGAAGTAGTTATCAAGATCCTTCCTGGAAAAGATCATATACTGCGGAAGCTTGGTGGCAATATTGACCTTATCCCTGATTGCGTTCCTTTCCAGGATCAGTCCCAGAGCTGCTTCACTTCCCGGATACATATAGGCCGTGTCATAATAGTTGACACCATTGCGATAAGCTTCCATGATCTCGGTCTCGGTCTTATCGATATCGATCTTGCCGTTTCTGCTGGTGAAGCGCATGCAGCCGTATCCCAGTACGGAAATGTTTTCACCGTGTTTGTCTTTTCTGTATTGCATAACTGTTTCCCTCGTATAACTAAATTTTAATATATGCAATTCGCAAGGCAATAAAAAAGGCTCTGCAGATGCAGAACCCTGATCAGTCAGCCAGAGAACCGAACGGATCCCATGGATCAAGAACGATCGGTTTTTTCTTTAGTGCAGCAAGCTGTTTCTTGTTCAGATATTTCTTTTCGACGACAGCTTCATAGACATACTGATCGAACCAGGTATCAGAACAGATATAGTAGCCCTTGATGCCTGCTTTTTCACCCCAGGAGTTTTCGATCTTCCAGCGGTTAGGTTTATTGTTTACAAGATTGACGCCGGTGAAGACCATGGCATGGTTCATGGCCGATTCCCTTGAATCCAGCATGTCTTCCTTGGACATCGTCTGATCGACCTTCAGAGTATTCTGATAATCAAAGGCCATGTCGTCCCAAAGACCGTGTTCACGATCGCCATCCTTGCCGCAGTCACAGCCAAACCAGACGATCTTGCCGTCCTTTAGCTGTTTGAGGATCAGATCCTTGAAATCTTTGATCGGCAGGTTGAGGAAGAAGACTTCATTTTCAGTTCCGGCAACATTGCCCAGATATTTGACCGTATATGTCTGATAAAACGGCTTGTCTTTGGTTGGACCGTTGATGATACCGACATAGTCATCAAGGTCTGTACCAAGGTATTTTTCATACATTTCCTTTGGTGTGACATCATAATAGGCATGATACTTGTCTTTGGTGTCGTAGAATTCAAAGGTGAATGATTTAGGCGGGACGCCAAAGCAGTCACACAGCAATCCGTAGCACTGCTTAAGACATTCGTCCTTCAGGTCTTTTCTTTCTTTGAGATCAGCGGTTTTTCTGATGTCAGCCGCGAATTTTCTCAGCCTTCTGTTGAGGATCTTGTTCATGGCTGCGGTATGCGAGGACTGGAAGGTCTCGGGCATGGCGGTCTTTGGACAGATGCCATATTTCTTGACCAGCGATACCATCATGTCCCACTGTCCACCGTCACCGATCGCGACCTGCAGGAGGTATCTTACTGTTTCATCGTTTAACGGTTTATCTGCTTCCGCCAGCATCGATTCCAGGAAGTAGTTTGTTTTTTCGAGCTTGTCATAGAAAGCGATGTAGTTCTGTGACAGTTCAAACTGATCCTTGATCTTGTATTTCTTTGCGAGCATCTCTCTTAAGATCGTCATTGACGAGAACAGCCAACATCTTCCGGATCTTTCCTGATCGGTGACCGGAAGGGTCTTGATATCGATCGAGAAGAGATTCGGGTTGTCCTGCTTGGCTTCGAATCTTCTCGAGATCTTTGAGATGTCGTTTTCGGTTAAGGCGTTTCTGATGATCCTGGCTTCGTTGTCCGCAAGATAATCCTTGTTTAACTGAGCCAGTTTCTTTTCACTGATTGTTTCAAATTTAGCCATACTTTTTCCTTCTTTCCATCAACTATCATACATCATATAATAAGGATGAAGGCGGAAAAAACTATGAAAAACATAATGAATGCACCGTTTCTCAAGGAATTCGTCAAGACGACTTCCAACATGTATCGTCTTGGCTGGGACGAGCGAAACGGCGGCAACATATCATATCTTCTAAGTGATGAAGAAGTAAAGGAATATGAGATAGATGAAGTGATCAGAGAATTGCCGCTGGGTTTTGATG
Organism: uncultured Erysipelotrichaceae bacterium; assembly: GCA_902803275.1. Classification (GTDB taxonomy): domain Bacteria; phylum Bacillota_I; class Bacilli_A; order Erysipelotrichales; family Erysipelotrichaceae; genus Colivicinus. Next base: position 20,621 of record CADCPE010000074.1, on the reverse strand, counting down.
CGAAGAAACTTGCCGGCAGATATTTTCTGATGACCGGTACCGGCAAGTATTTCAAGAACTGCGAAGATGATCCGGAAAACAACCTGGGCATCATCCGCATAAAGGAAGACGGGAGCACATCTGAGCTCATGTGGGGCTTTAAAGACGGAGGGAAATTCACCAGTGAAACACCGGCACATCTGATGTCGCATATCGCCAGGCTTTCAGTCGATCCAAGCAACAGAGTAGTCCTTCACACGCATCCCCAGAACATCATGGCCATGACTTTCATTCACCCGATCAGTGACCGTGAATTCACCAGGACGATCTGGAAGATGAACAACGAATGCATCATCGTTTTCCCTGATGGCATCGGCACTTTGCCTTGGATGGTCTGCGGCACCAACGAGATCGGCGAGGCGACGGCCGAAAAGATGAAACAGTATCGGATCGTGATCTGGCCAAATCACGGAATATATGGCGTCGGTTCTTCGCTTGATGAGGCCTTCGGCCTGGTAGAAACAGTCGAGAAGGCCGCCATGATCTACAACATCATCGGCGAAAGGAAGATCATCAATCCGATCACTGACGAAGATCTTAAAAACCTGGCGGAGTATTTCAATGTTAACTACCGTAAAGATTTTCTTGACATCTAAACATTGATTGAAAATTGATCTATAATTAATTCATAGAAAACTTATTACATATAATCAATAGGAGGATAATCTATGGCTGAAAAGAAAAAGAAAAAATATGTTGCAGCTGACAGCGAAGTGTCAACAACTACGCAGAAGCGCAAGGAAGCAAAACCGGTAGGCAATGCCGGACCGCTGCGCGTGTGGGCTATTGTTCTTTGGGTTTTGGCATTTGCACTGGAAATCTGTGCTCTGATGGTATATCTTGGCAAACTCGACCTGCAGTTTATGCCGCAGATCTGGCAGCTGATCTGTTTCCTGGTACTGGATCTTATCTGCGTCATCATCGGTTCGCAGTTATGGAAGAAAGCCAACCACATCGATCCTATCTCCGAAAAGAACAAGACTAAATTCTGGCTGTGGAACAACATGGGCGTCATCGTTGCCTCTGTTGCCTTCGTACCGTTTGCGATCCTGGCTTTGACAGACAAGAATGCCGATAAAAAGACCAAGACCATCGCTACAGTTGCGGCCGTTATCTGTCTGATGATCGGCGGTGTTGCATCTTACGATTTCAATCCGGTTTCTTCCGAACAGCTGCAGGCTGCGCAGAATACTTTAGGCGGAAAGACAGTTTACTGGACAACATTTGGCAAGGTTTATCATACGCATGATGACTGTTCACATTTAAACCGTACCGAAACACTTACTTATGGTACCGTTGAGCAAGCCATCGCCAATAACCGCGTCAGACTGTGCAAGACCTGTGCTAAACAGGATGGTGTCTCAGGCGTTGCGACTGAAGAATAATAGAACTTCAAAAACAATATCTTTTGAAAGGATGATCACAATATGATCATCTTTTTTAATGTTCTTATCTGCATAAAAGGCATTACTCTTTGCCTGTAACAGGAATCGATCATTAAGAAAAGAAGTCAGCTCGATTTATAGACCAGCACCGGTTCATGCCGGTGCTTTTATGTGACGGATTGTCTTGCGTCTGCATCCAAGGCTTTTCTCACATCACTTCAATTAATCAAACAGTTGACAAACAGAACACTATTCAATAATTGCATGTCATTTTGCGGTTGCCTGATCCTGGATTATAATGATGAATATGGAAGAGAAATTATTTCAACTTGTATCTGAATACAAGCCGACCGGCGATCAGCCTGAAGCCATCAACAAACTGGTCGAAGGTCTGAATGAGGGCAAGCATGAACAGGTCCTTTTAGGTGCGACCGGTACAGGCAAGACTTTTACGATCGCCAACGTCATCCAAAGGGTAAACAAGCCGACGCTTGTCTTTGCACATAATAAGACTCTGGCCGGGCAGCTTTATTCAGAATTCAAAGCTTTATTTCCAAACAATGCGGTTGAATATTTCATCTCGAACTTTGATTTCTATCAGCCTGAAGCCTACATGCCTAAGACTGATACATATATTGAAAAAAACGCCGTGACCAACGATGAGATCGATATGCTCAGGATGTCGGCTTATAACTCGCTTTTGGAAAGAAGAGATGTGATCGTCGTAGCTTCGGTCGCCTGCATCTATGCCGGCAGCAATCCTAAAGACTACAAGGATATGTTTTTCTCTTTGAAGGTCGGGGAAATGATCGACCGTCAGGATCTGATCAAGAGACTGGTAGTCATGCAGTATCAGCGCAATGATATCGACAGATTAAGAGGTACCTTCTCAGTGAAGGGCGATGTTATCGAGGTGTGCCCAGGCCATACGGATAAGTTCATCATCCGCATCGAGATGTTTGATGAGGAGATCGAAAGGATCACCGAGATCGATCCGGTAACCAAGAATGTCCTGGACGGCTATACTGTCTATTCTTTCTTCCCGGCTTCCGGCTATGCCAGAAATCAGAAAGATATCAACATCGCCTGTGACAACATTGAGATCGAACTTGAAGAAAGACTCAAGTATTTCAAGGAAAAGGGCAAGGCTGTCGAATATGAAAGACTGGAGCAGCGCTGCCGCTATGATATTGAAGCCTTGAGAGAAATGGGCATGTGCTCAGGCATTGAGAACTATGCCATGCACATAGACCATCGAGTACCGGGAGAAAGACCGTACAACCTTTTTGACTATTTCGGGGATGATTTTCTGATCGTGGTCGATGAATCCCATGTCTCCCTGCCGCAGATCAGAGGCATGTACAACGGCGATCACGCCAGGAAACTGACGCTGGTTGAATATGGCTTCAGACTGCCAAGCGCTTTGGAAAACCGCCCGATGACTTTTGAGGAATGGGAAGAGCTGAATGCTCCGCGCATCTACATGTCGGCAACTCCTGGCGACTATGAGCTTGAACATTCAGGCAAGCCTGTCGAGCAGCTGATCCGTCCGACCGGACTGCTTGACCCTCATGTTGAAGTCAGAAAGACTTCCGGTCAGATCGATGATCTGATGGAAGAGATCAGGAAAAACATTGAAAACAATGAGCGTACTTTAGTCACGACTCTGACAGTGAAGATGGCAGAAGATCTCACGGATTATTTCAAGAAGCAGAATTTCAAGGTTGCCTATCTTCACCATGAGACCAAGACTCTGGAAAGAAGCGAGATCATCCATGATCTTAGAGAGGGCAAATACGATGTGCTGTCGGCATCAACCTGTTAAGAGAAGGACTGGATATCCCGGAAGTTTCGCTTATTGCGATACTTGATGCGGACAAGGAAGGATTCCTTAGAAGCTCAAGATCTCTGAGCCAGACCATCGGACGAGCTGCCAGAAATGTCAATGGCCGGGTCATCATGTATGCGGACAGCATTACCGATTCCATGAAGATCGCGATCGATGAAACAAACAGAAGAAGAGGCATTCAGGAAAAATACAACGAAGAGAATAATATCACGCCTAGATCGATCGTCAAGGAGATAAGTGAAGTCATCCATTCGAAAGAAACCAAGGAGATGACAAAGAAATACCGCGAGAAGAAGAAACACAGCAAGGCGGAAAAAGAGAAGCTGTTGGCTTCGATCGAGGCCGAGATGAAACAGGCCGCCAAACAGCTGAATTTTGAAAGAGCTGCAGAACTGCGTGATATCCTGTATGAGCTTAGAGATGAGAACTGATATAAGGATATAAAGCGAAAAACGATCATCGATCACATCAAAATCAGATGTGAAACACCATAAAATGTGGTATAACTAAATCATGAAGAGACTAGTGCTTATAAGTGGTATTTCCGGAGCCGGCAAGTCGACTGCTTCCAACATCATGGAAGATATGGGTTTCACCTGTATAGACCAGTATCCGGCCGAGCTTTTACCTGACCTCATTGAACTTATTGAAAACGATAATTCATTCAAATATGACAACGTCGCCCTGACGGTCGTTTTGAGTGACCTTGACCGTTTCTCGAATCTATTGGATAATTCCAACTTCGATTCGACCCTGATCCTGCTTGATGCGAACAAGGATACGATCATCAACCGCTACAAGTTCTCCAGAAGAGTCCATCCTCTGGTGATATCCAATACGGCTTCGACCATCGAAGAAGCTTTTGAGATCGAGAAGAACATCATCAACAAATACAAGAAGAAGAACGTCCATGTGCTTGATACTTCCAATATGAATGCCAAGCAGCTCAAGGAAAAGATGGACAGGATCATGGCCTATGACGACTACAACAACCTGGCCATCACTTTTGAATCCTTCGGTTTCAAAAACGGCGTGCCTGATGATGCGGATGTCGTCTTTGATGTCAGGATGTTGGATAATCCGTTCTATGTCGACAAGCTCAAACACAAGACCGGCAAAGACAAACCGGTAAGAGACTACGTCTTGAATTCCAAAATGACTCAGCGCTATATCAAGAAAGTTACGTCATATCTGGATTTCATGTTCAAGGCTTACGATAACGAGGAAAAGCGCCACCTGACTATCTGCATCGGCTGTACCGGCGGTCAGCACCGCAGCGTCACCATGGCTATCTATCTTTATGAGTACTATAAAGACAAATACATGTGCTATATAAAACACCGGGAGATCGGATGAAGAACGTCGTAGCGATCGGCGGTGGTCACGGTCTTTCAGCGATCCTTAAGGGCATTAGAGATATCGATGATATCTCTATTTCAGCTATCGTGACGGTCGCCGATGATGGCGGTTCGACCGGAAGACTAAGAAAACGCTATACGATCCCGGCCATGGGCGATGTCAGGAATGTGCTTTTATCTTTATCGGACAGCGAACCTTTGCTTCATGAACTGATGAACTACCGTTTTGAAGGAGAGGACAACATGGATATCGCTGGGCATTCTCTGGGAAATCTCATTCTCACCGCCCTGACAGAGATGACCGGTTCTTTTGATGAAGCGATCAGGATAACTTCGGATATGCTGAAGGTAAGAGGAAACATCATCCCTTCAACCCTGCAGAATGTCACGCTGTTCGCAATGATGGATGATGATACGATCGTCAAAGGCGAGGCCAATATTCCAAGCCTGATCCACAATATCGAAAAAGTATTCTACGATGTGGAAGTCAAAGCCAATAGTGAAGCAATCGAGGCTATAGATAACGCCGATCTGATCGTCTATGGCATCGGTTCGCTTTATACATCGATCCTTCCCAACACGATCATTCCGGGCATAAATGAAGCTTTGAGAAATTCCAGGGCTCCCAAGATCTATATCGCCAACTGCATGACGCAGTCCAATGAAACATACAACTATGATCTGCTGGCGCATCTTAATGCCTTCCATAAACATCACACCGATGTCGATAAAGTCATCATGCACAACGACAAGATCCCTGACGAGATCCTTTATCGCTATTCACAGCACAATTCGATCGAAGTGATCGATAACGGCGACTGCGGACTGGAGGTCATCAAGATGCCTTTGCTTAAATTTGACAGAGGCCTGGTCAGACACGATCCCATCAGGATCAAAGAAGCACTGGAGAAGATCCTTTAATGTCTTTTACTACGGAAATAAAACAGGAGATCGCCATCGCCAAACTGGAGAAGCACTGCCAGAAGGCTCAGCTGAGCGCTCTGATCCAGCTTACCGGTTCGCTTACGATCTCCAACAGAAATCTCGGTCTGCTGATCAGAAGCGAGAGTCCTACAACTTCCAAAAGGATCGTTTTTCTTTTGAAGGAACTCTATGATGTCGATACGGAACTGGTCATAGGCAAGAAGACCAACCTCAAGAAAAACAACGTCTATACGATCGAAATAAAGCAGAATGCCCGTGAGATCCTGGAAGATCTCAAACTGATGAATCAGGGAAGCATCCAGTCCCATCCCGGCTATGAGATCGTCAGCCGCAACTGCTGCGCTTCCAATTATCTGGCTGGTGCCTTTCTGGCTTACGGATCCTGCAATGATCCGCAGAACTCCAATTACCATCTGGAAATCTCCTTGGCGAAGATCGATTATGCCAACTTCATCGTCAAACTGATCTCCCGTTTCGATATGCAGGGCAAGATCGTCAAAAGAAGGACCAGATATATCGTCTATCTCAAGAAGGCCGATTACATTTCTGATTTCCTGGCGCTGATCGGTGCACATGATGCGATGATGCGCTTTGAAGATGAAAGGATCGGCAGGGATCTGAAGAATTCGATCAGCAGGATCGACAACTGTGAGATCGCCAACGAGGAAAAGATCATCAGAGCGGGAGAAAGGCAGATCACCTTTATCAACAGGATCATTGAAAAGGGCAAGTTTTCCAAGCTGCCTGAAAAACTCAGAAATGTGGCAGACATCAGGATCAGGTATCCTGAAGCCTCACTGTTGGAACTTTGCGAATACTATCAGAAAGCCTACGGTGAAGTAGTTTCCAAATCGGGAATGAAACACCGGCTCAATAAACTCGAAAATATTGCGGAAACATTGGAGGAAGAATAATGAACGTTGTACTGGTTACGGGTGCCTCTTCGGGCATCGGCAAGGAATTTGCCAGAGAGTTTGCCTGCCGCGGCTATAATCTGGTCCTGGTGGCAAGAAGAGCGGAACTGCTTGAAGAAATAAGGAAAGAGTTTGTCGAAGAGTATAAAGTCAATGTCGATTGTTTTGCGTGTGATCTGACAGCCGATCCGAAAGCCGTCTATGATTTCTGCAAGGAAAAGGAATACGAGGTATCGGTACTGATAAACAACGCCGGATACGGCGATTACGGAAATTTCATTGACAGCGATCTTGACAAGGCTTTAGGCATGATCGAACTCAACAACAAGGCTCTGGTCGCCCTGACCTACTATTTTATCAAGGATATGAAGAATGCCGGCTATGGCCACGTGATCAATACAGGCTCTGTCGCTTCCCTGATCCCGGGACCATACATGGCTGTCTACTATGCGACCAAAGCCTTCGTCATGTCTTTTTCAATGGCCTTAAGAGAAGAACTGCGTGACGACAATATCAAGGTTTCAGTCCTGTGTCCGGCACCGACCAGATCCGATTTCTGGAAAGTCGCAAACGGCGAGACCGCAAGCATTTATGACAATGTCTTTGCCAGAACATCTTCCGATGCTGCAAAGACAGGCTATCAGCTGTTTACCAGCAACAAGCCGTATGCAATAGATGGCATCCAGTACAAGATCCTGATAAATGTTGCCAGACACCTGCCTCTGGAACTGTGTGCCAGAGCTGTAGGATTCCTGCAGTCAAAAACAAAGAAGAAAAGGAACGGTTAAAAAAACGGTTACGGATTGAAAAAAGAAGAATTGAGATTCTTCTTTTTGATTGCTTTTTTCTATTCGTTTATATATCTGTGCAAAAGCCTCATCAGATCATCGGGATTGAACGGTTTGGCGATATGATCGTTCATGCCTGCTTCAAGACACTGCTTGACATCGTCGTCATAGGCATTGGCACTGATGGCGATGATCGGCAGCTTTCTAAAGTATTCGCCATCCAGCTGTCTGATGGCTCTGCTGGTCTCATAGCCGTTCATGACCGGCATCTGAATGTCCATCAGAACAGCGGCATAGTGGTTTTCTCTTACCATCTCCAAACCGACGAGGCCATTTTCCGCTCTGTCGATTTCAATGCCATTCTGCTTCAGCATCATCATGGCGATCTCCGCATTGATGTCGTTATCCTCCACAAGCAGTACCTTGTGTCCTTCGATGTTGAGCTCCTGGATCTCTTCAGTATCCTTTTCTTCAAGACTGATCGGTTTGAGGTCAAGCGTTACGGTGAAGGTCGATCCTTCGTTGAGCTTGCTTTCAACCTCGATCCTGCCACCCATCTGTTCGACAACTCTGGCGGTTATTGCCAGGCCAAGTCCGGTACCCTGAATTCGGTTGATCGTTGTGTTCTGTTCCCTGGTGAAACTGTCAAAGATGTGCGGCAGATAGTCTTCAGAGATCCCGATACCCGTATCGCTGATCGTGAAACGGTATCTGTTTCTTTCTCCTTCAACAGGCCCGAGTTCCTCAGCCCTGAGTTCAACATCCTTTCCTTCCGGAGTATATTTGATCGCGTTGTTGACGATGTTGATCAGGATCTGTTCGATCCTTAGTTCATCGGCAAGTACGTGGGTGTGTACGACATTGTCCTTGTTGTAGCACGTATTGAGATTTTTCTTTCTGGCCTGCAGCGAAGTGATATCCTCTATCCGGTTAAAGATCTTATCAAGATCACACGGCCCTTCGTTGAGCTGCATCATGCCGCTTTCGATCTTGGACATATCCAGTACGTCATTGATCAAGGAAAGCAGGAAGTGCGATGAAGAACCGATCTTGGCCAAAGAATCCCTTACCAGCTCATGATCGTCAAGGTTGGCATTGGCGATATTGGTGTAACCGACGATCGCATTCATCGGCGTCCTGATGTCGTGAGACATATTGGCCAGAAAATCGTTTTTGGCCTTGTTGCGTGCATCGCTCATCTTCTGCTGGAATTCCTGTTCACGCTTCATTTGCGCATCGATGTTGTTGGTACCGATGATCAGATGGCTGCCGTCCTCATCTACCAGCAGAGTCGCCTTCATGGAAACGTAGGTCGGCCCTTCATCCATCAGCAGTCTGAACTTGGTCGTGAAGCTGCCGTCTCTTTTCATGATGGAGAGGACCTTTTCCTTGGTAAAGATGTTCATGAAACGGGCACGGTCATCCTGATGGATCAGTTTTTCCAGATTTTTCCTCATCATAGTGAAGAAGTCTTCACCGCTTTTCTGCAGACCAAGTCTGTCATATTCTGTTGTGACACTGTAGCGGACAAAGTTGTCTGTTTCAGGGTCGACGACGTAGATGCTGAAATAGTCACCGGCCAGAGCCTGGGCGACTTTGGAGAAGGTGATGTGTTCAATATGGACCTTCTTTAAAGTTTCGTTGAGCGCTTCGATCGTTGCCATCTGCGATGCGATGTTTGACTCTATCTGTTCGTGCTTTTCCGTAATATCGGAAATAAAGACCGTATATACGCCGCCATAAGTGGCGGTATTAAGATAATGGCCATAATCATCGACCCAGCGGATCGCCTTATCCTTGCGGATGATCCGATACTCCGCATAGTCCATGTGATCATCACTGTTTTCTATCTGATCGCTGATCGAAGAACTGATCCTGTCATAATCTTCCGGATGGACCATTCCTTTGAAAGTGTAGCCGGTGAGTTCCTTGAATTCTTCCAGGTCCCTGCAGCCAAAGATCGAAAAGACCGGCTTGTTGGCATAGATCAGTTCTCCATCTCCTTCAGAACGGTAGATGAAAAAACCTCCGGGCATATGCCCGCCGAATTCATCAATGACCGAAAGCGTCATTTCGTTTAGATCGAAACCGTTATCTGACATAACATTAACCTTTGGATATCCTTGCATTTCATGCTGCTTATACGGAAAGCTGCTGATCGAATCTGTAGAGGTCGATCACAAAACAGAAACCTACTTCAAGTTCATCTATCACTTCAAGTTTCTGCTTATCGTTCTGCGATGTGGTGTTGTAGTAAGGCGTCATCATGAAGAGATTATGAAGATCTTCTTTGCTTAGCAGAGCCTTATCGGAAACAGGAATGTGCTTTTCAATATGCATGCCTTCGATCGGAATGTCTTCAACTTCATTAAGATATGGCTCATCATAGAGCGCCTGCTTGAGTTCAAAAAGATGCCGCACATCCGGTTTGACCAGAATGAAGGTTCCATCTTTCTTCAGGATTCTTTTTATTTCGTCTTTGGCGATCGGGGCAAAAATGGTTATGACCTTATCGGCACTTTCATCAGATAAAGGACAGCGGAAGATCGAACTCAGGATATATAATGTGCCCTTGTCGTTTTTGGATGCGATCTTTAGTCCGGATTTGGACAGATCGATGCCGACCTTGTCTTTACATTTGAAATCCATGGTGTAGTAGCCTTCACCGCATGCCAGATCGAGCAGAGTCTCGTCTTCATTTAAAAGCTCATTGACCTTATCTTTCAGGAAATCATAATAGCCTTTTTCCAGGAAGTTCTTGCGGGCTTTTATCATCTCGGGATTATCACCGGTATTCTGCGAATTTCTTAGATTGAGATTCAGATATCCTTCTTTGGCTATGTCAAAACTGTGCCTGTTTTCGCATTTATAACAGCCTGCTTCCTTATGTAACGGTTTTTTACAAACTGGACACGCAATTTCCATATTATTATTGTAAAATAAACTTAATAAATTATGAAAAAGGGATTACTAATCGTATACAGTGGAGTGAGTGGAGTAGGCAAGGGCACTATTTTGAATGAACTCATGCCTATGGAAGATCTCAACCTGGCTTATTCAGTATCGATGACAACCAGACAACCAAGAGAAGGCGAGGTAGATGGAGTCAATTATTTCTTTGTGGATAAGAAGAGGTTTCTGGAGGCGGTGAAAAACGGTGAACTGCTTGAACACGCCCGTTTCGTCGGTAATGACTATGGCACACCTAAGGAATACGTTGAGAAGATGCGCGAGCAGGGCAAAAACGTCATTCTGGAGATTGAGATCAGAGGTGCCAAACAGGTCCTGGAAAAATGTCCGGATGCCTTGAGCATCTATATCGTTCCGCCTTCGATCGAAGAGCTTGAAAGAAGGCTCAGAGAGAGAAGTTCCGAAGACGAGGAGACGATCATGAAGAGGATCTCCAAGGCCAAAAAGGAAATGAAAGAAATGGGCTTCTATGAACATGTCGTCTGTAACGACGATCTGCAGAAGACCATTCAGGAAGTAAGACAGATCATATTGGATGAGATGAACAGTAAAGACTAGTTCATCTTTTTTTATAGTTTATGGAAGATCGGCTTCATCTTCCTGTATGTGCAGAAGTATTCAAAGCCGAGCTTTTTGAGTTCACTTTGAGCGTATTCCAGGTTGAAGCCAAGGTGCTGCCTGGTGTGGGAATCGGAACCGATGGTGATTATCTTCCCGCCAAGTTCCTTGTATATCCTGAGGATGTCTCTTGAAGGAGTCAGATCCTTTACCCCGTATCTGATATTGGAAGTGTTAAGTTCAATACCTTTGTTGTCGTTGATGACGACTTTCAGTATCTCGTAGATGAGGTCGACAAAATCTTCCAGTGGACAGGCTCCTTTGGGGTCATAGCGGTTGAAGGCATCGAGGTGGCCGAGCACCGAATAGTCCTTGTAGGCATTTACAGTCCTTAGTATCTCTTCATAATAGACGCGGTTGTATTCTTTCTGCGTCTTGCCTGCAAAGAATTCCGGAAGAAAGATCTCGATATCATCGACCTGATGATTGGAATGGATCACAAAATCCAGGGGATATCTGTCATAGAGGTCCTGGTATTCTTTGAGCCTGCACATCTGGACACCGAATTCCAGGCCTTTCTTTATCACGATCCTGCCTCTATATTTGTCTTGAAGGTAGGCAATCTTTCTGAAATAGCTGGGATAGTCTACATTTCTAAGCGGCTGACCATTTTCATCAAGCCTGGGTGTGCAACCTTTTACGCCATGATCGAGTTTGATGCCGTAATCGACATGGTCAGTAAAACAGATCTCATCCAGGCCGATATCGATGGCGTCTTTTACGACTTCCTCCATATCGTAATCGGAATCATCAGAAAATTCAGAGTGTACATGGTAATCTGCCAGCATACCAAAATTATAAGATATCATCAGGGTTTTTGAGTATTGATCATGAAAAAACAACTGAAATCTATTCTATAATGATAAATGAAGAACGATAATCAGGGGGTAATGATGGATCTGATTTCAATCTATGTCGCTAACGGAACAGGAATACTTGTTTTGTTAATGCTCCTATATGTGTCCAGAACCAGGACACAGAGAGACAGCATTGAAGACAAGATCTTTACTTTCATGATCATCGGAGTCATGCTGGGATGCTTCATGGAGGCTTTTTCGTATACCCTGGATGGACGGATCTTCCCCGGCTCACGTCTTCTTAACTACATCGCCAACTCCTATCTGTATTCCGTGAATCTGCTGCTGCCGTTTTCGGTCCTGGTCTATGTCGATCTGGGACTGTATGGCAATATCAAAAGGATCGCAAAAAGATACAAGGCAGAGATAGCTGTCGGCATCTTCATGTTTGCGATGAACATCGTCAACTTCTTCATACCTATCTCCTACTACATTACCGAGCAGAACGTTTATGAACGAAGACCGTTCAGCTATGTCTACTATGTCATTATCTTCTATTACTGTTTTGTGGCAATGTATGAGACACACCGCTACGAGAAGGAAAACGGTGCCAGGACTTTCATAAACATCAAAATGTTCCTTATACCTATCATCATCGGCGCAGGTCTGCAGTTCATGTTTTACGGATTGTCTTTAGCCTGGCTTTCCGCAGCTCTTGGGCTGATGGGCCTTTATATGATGCAGCAGAATGAAATGGCCTATATCGATTCACTCGTCGATGTCTACAACCGTCTGTATTTCAATCACATGATGTCGGGCTGGATCTCCAACAAACGAAGTATAGCTGGCATCATGATCGATATCGATCATTTCAAGAGTATCAATGACAATTTCGGTCACTCGGAAGGTGACAAGGCACTGAAGATGCTGACGGATATACTTTTAAAAAGCCGTAAAAATCAGGAACGCGTCTTCCGTTTTGCTGGAGATGAGTTCATTGTCGCCAAGACCACCAACGATCCAAACGGTCTTGATGAATACATGCAGAGAGTAGAAAAGAATCTGGAAGAATTCAACAGCAAGAACGAGCTTCCTTACAGGCTGGAGATCTCATATGGTTCCAGTTATTTTGAACCGGACAAGAGCGATGTCGACAGTTTCATGAAACAGATGGACGATAAGATGTACGAGATGAAGAGCCAGCATCATCAGCGCAGTGATTAAAAAGTTTTTGAGAAGACCATGATTTGTTGAAATAGTTTTGCATTAAATCTGAAAAAAGTGTTTATAAAATTTTGCATAATAAAAATACATATGGCCAGTAAATGGCAGGGAGATTCCGCTTCGGCGGTTTTTTGTTTCAAGGAGATGTTAGACATTTACGGCATGATATGAGATGGTTTTAACGCATCAAAAAAGTGCCTTTTCAGGCACTTTTTGTAGCTCTGTATTATTACCTGTTGTAATATTCGATTACGAGCAATTCGTTGATTTCCTGATTGAGTTCTTTTCTTTCAGGTAATCTGACATACTTTCCTTTACGCGCTTCCTTATCAACTTCAACGAAATCCTTGAATGATACTGTAGCATCTACTGATTCAGCTACTAAAGCGTTGTTCTTGTAGTTTTCCTTGATCTCGATTGTAGAGCCCGGTTTGATCTGGCATGAAGGGATATCGACTTTCTTGCCGTTTACCAGGACATGACCGTGAGTAACGATCTGTCTGGCCTGTTTTCTGGTGCTTGCGAAGCCCATGCGGTATACAAGATTGTCCAATCTTGATTCCAGCATGACAAACAGGTTAGTACCGGTGACACCTTTCTTCTTGACAGCCTTGACATAAGTGTTGTAGAACTGCTTTTCACTTAAGCCGTACATATGTCTTAATTTCTGCTTTTCAGCTTTCTGTAAGCCATAGTTTGACTGTTTGACACGTCTGGTTGCAGAACCATGCATGCCCGGGATGTAAGGTCTCTTTGCGAGTTCTTCTCCTGTTTCAAGAACAGAGAAGTTCAAACGTCTGGAAATTCTCCAAGTAGGACCTGTGTTTCTTGCCATAAGTTTTTCCTCCTTAAGTAAGTACAGGTGTAAATCATTATCGGGAGTGTCAGTATTCAACTTTCAAGCATAGCGCCGCTTTACTTGTTTCCGCATCTGGTACTGATACTTTGCCGGTAACTTTACATGCTGCTATAAATTTATGTGCTTAATTATTATCGCAGAATGAGGCCCGTACGTCAATTGAAAAATGCATGTTTAAATAGTAAAATTAATGCGTATGAAAACACTAAACACGACAACGATTATTATCATAGCGGCAGTTTCGGTAGTGGTAATAGCTCTTGCGGTTGTTCTTATTGTCAGAAATTCCCATAAAAAGAATTTGAAGAAAAAGATGGACGAGTTGTACGTCCGTTTTAATGATATCAAGACGGTCCCTCTGGCTTTCAAATTGAACAAGGCCCAGACCATGGCCAGGCGCAATGAAGAAATGGCCAAGGAAGTCGATGTCTATCTGAAACGCTATAACGAAGTCGATATGCATATCAACGATCTGCAGCAGATGCTGAACGATGCCGATGATTCCCAATCCGAAAAATCCTACATGGAGAATCTGGAAACGCTGGACATGATCGATCTGGCGATGAAGGAATGTGAAGCGGAGGTCAAGGAGATCGATGATTTCCTGGAGGAGTTCTCCAAAAAAGAGAATCAGCAAAGAGACTACTCTACTAAGCTCAAAGAGAAATACAGGATCGTCAAGACCACCATCAACAAGAATTCACAGCTTCTTTCCATTTCCTATGACGGTTTTGTAAAGAAACTGGAAGAATGCGAAAGCCTTTTCTCTTCTTCTGAGGAATTCATATATGCTTCGGATTATGTAAGTGCACAGAACGATCTGGAAAAGATCGATGAAATACTCGAAACGATCAAGACCAACGCCAACAAGGTCCCTAAACTTCTCAAGGATCTAAAGGGTGTAGTTCCTCTGATGATGGATGAGACCAAACGGGAGATCGCCTTAACAAAGCAAAGAGGCGTCTATATCGATCATCTGAAGACCGATGAAAAGATTGCCGGGATCGAACAGAGCATTGAAGAGTGCACCGGAAAGATCATGGCTGCCGAGACCAAGGGCATAAAGGCTGATCTTTCCAATGACAAGGATATCCTCAACAGCCTGAATGAAGCGCTTGCCGATGAAAACCGGTCATTCAAGCAGGCAAAAGAGACTAACGAGAAGGCCTATGAACATATCAGGGATATGGAAAAGGTCGAGGAGTATGTGCGCATTGCCTACCATAAGGAATCCGCAAGATTCGGTCTTGAGGACCTCAGCAAGGTCCTCAGCGACATGCGAAACAGCATCAGCAAGTATAAAGCCAAATATGAACAGATCAATGTCGATCTGATCTCATGTGTAAGACCTTCGTCAGATATACTCTCTGATGCGGATGAACTCTTCAATTCGGTGGAAGCCGATCTCAAGACCCTGTAGTCCTACAAGTCAAGGATCGACAAGTCGACAGATGGCGAGACAAGAGCCACCAGTCAGCTGACCAAACTGCAGCTGGTCGTTTCCGAAGTCGAGACCAAGCTGCTGGAATACGCACTTCCAAGCATTGATGAATCATACAAGAACGATCTGCAGAAGGCAAGAGAATATATCGAACAGATCAGAGAGATGATCGCTGAAGTTCCGATCAACATCGAAGAGCTCAATGCTCTGCTTGATGAGGCGATCGATTTTACCTACAAGTTCTACAACAACATCAACAACGTCGTCGGCATGTCGATCATGGTCGAGAATGCCGTAGTCTTCGGCAACAAGTATCGTTCGACTTATCCGGAGATCGACAGAGAACTCTCGAAAGCCGAGTTCCAGTATCTCAACGGCGAATATACAAAGGCATTAAAGACGGCGATCAGCTGTATCGAGACGCTGTTCCCGGATGATGCCGATGAAAAGATCATGAGGAATGTCTAGTGAAAGTTTACCTGGATGCAGTCTCAACTACTTCCTTGGACGCTGAAGTAGGAAAGACCTACAAAAAACTATTGGATGAATATTACTGTAATAGCGATGCCTTATACGACGACGGCGTCGCTATTTATGCTATGCAGGAGAAGTCCCGTTCCATCATCGCCGATACATTCGGCGTAAAGAAGGACGAGATCATTTTTACTTCCGGTGCTTCAGAAGCCAATTCACTGGCCATAAAGGGCTTGTGCTTCAGACATCCCGAAAGAAAGCATCTGATCACTTCGATCTATGAACACTCCTCTGTATATAACAGTTTCAGACAGCTGGAAAACGAGTTCGGTTATGAAGTTACCTACATCGATCCTGACAAGGACGGACATATCAGTGCCGATATGGTCAAAGATGCCTTAAGAAGTGATACGCTTCTTGTTTCGATCATGCAGGTAAACAACGAGATCGGGGCGATCAATGACGTTGAAAGCATTGCTGAAGTGGTGAAGAAACATTCCGGTACCTATTTCCACACCGACATCACGCAGGGAGTAGGCAAGGTCGATGTCGATCTGAAAAACGTCGATATGGCAAGCTTTTCTGCCCACAAGATCCACGGCCTGAAAGGATCGGGGGTTCTGATCAAGAAGGAATTCGTGAATCTTTCGCCGATCATTTCCGGCGGCCAGCAGGAATACGGAATAAGGGGCGGAACATCGAATGCCCTGAGTAATATCGTTCTGGCCAAGACCTTAAGGATCGCCATGGAAAACAAGGATAAGTACCATGACGATCTTGTACAGCTTCACGATCAGCTGATAGATGGATTGAAGGATATCGCCAGGATCAACTATGACAAGGGTCTGATGACACTGGTCAATATTTCCACGCCGGTGCAGTCGGAAGTCATGCTGAATGCCTTGAATGATAAAGGCATAATGATCTCATCCAAATCGACCTGCGGCTCAAGAAAGAACGAACTCAACAGAACACTGAATGCCTTGGGCATCGATGAGAACTATGCCCTGCGCATTTCTTTTGATTACACCAATACCAGGGAAGAGATCGACTACTTCCTGAAGACACTGAAGGAGATCCTGAATAAATATGCCTGATATTCAATATGACCACATCATCGTCAGATACGGCGAACTTTCTACCAAGGGTAAGAACCGCAAGGAATTCACAAAGCAGCTTACTTCCAACATCAAGAAAAGACTCAAGGACCATGAAGCTCTGACCTACAACATGCTTCATGACGGTCTGTTCATCAAGCTCAACGGCGAAGACTATGAAGTGATAAAGAAGGAACTTAAAGATGTTTTCGGCTACTCATATTTCGCCGGTGCGATCAGGGTTGGCAGAGATATCGAAGATGTCAAAAAAGTCACCCTGGAGCTCGCAAGGAAACACAACGCCAGAACTTTCAAGGTCGCTACGAAAAGACATGACAAGAATTATCCGCTGATATCCGACGAGATCAACAGGGCTGTTGCCGGAAACATTCTGCACAACAGCGATCTGCTTGTCGATGTCCATGATCCTGATCTGATGCTTTATGTATCGGTAGACAAGGATTTCATCTATGTCATGGACGAAAAAGTAAAAGGCGGAGGCGGTTATCCTACCGGCATCAACGGCATGGCCATGGTCATGATGTCAGGCGGTATCGATTCACCGGTCGCAGCCTACATGACGATGAAAAGGGGGCTGAAGATAGAGTGCCTTCATTTTGCCTCTGAACCTTATACTTCAAAGCAGGCACTGCAGAAAGTGCTGACACTGGCTGAAAAGCTTTCGGTCGCTCAGGAAGAGATCAATGTCCATATCATTCCGTTTACCGATCTGCAGCTGGCTATCTATAAAAACGTCGATGAACCGTACTGCATCACGATCATGCGCAGGATGATGTACAGGATAGCTGACAGGCTGTGCAAGCAAAGGCACATCGGAGTCATCACCAACGGCGAATCAATCGGTCAGGTTGCCTCACAGACTCCGGAATCGATAAGCGTCATCGGCAAGGTCGCCGATACCTTGATCCTTAGACCGCTGTGCATGATGGACAAGCTGGAGATCATTGATATCGCCAAGCGCATCGATACCTATGAGACCAGTATCCTTCCTTATGAAGACTGCTGCACGATCTTTGATCCGAAGAATCCGGTCACCAAACCGAAGGAAGACAAGTGTCTTCACTATGAATCGCTGTTTGATTTCGAAACGCTTGTTGAAGAATGCATAAACAATGACAGGATTGTTAAAGTGTCGTATAGAAAGAAGGAAGAAGATGAATCAATATTCTAACAGACGTAAAAGATTGCTTGAAACACTGCCGGATAATTGCGCCGTGATGCTTTTTTCAGGAAAGGCGCCGATGCGTTCGGAAGATGAAGCCTATCCGTTTTCAGTAAACCGCAGCTTCTACTACCTGACCGGTCTTGATAAGGAGGAGATGGTCCTGCTTATGTACAAGATGGATGGCATAGGCAAGCAGATGCTGTTTATTCTTCCTTTCAACAAGACTCTGGCCCGCTGGGTGGGAGGCAGGATGCTGAAGGAAGAAGCTGCACAGATCTCAGAGATTAACGACATCAGAACAGTCAGTGAGCTCGATGATACCACAGCTGTTTTGATGAACAGGATGAGAAGAGAAAGCGGTTTTGAATTCTATTTTGATTTCTGGCACTACTCTATGGAACAGGAAGAGACCGTTTCCATAAAATACGCAAAGAAGCTGCAGGAAAGATATCCATATATAAAGCTGAAAGATATCTATCCGCTCATCGGTCGCATGAGACTTATCAAGGATGAATATGAGATCTCCTGCATCAGGAAAGCCATTCACACCACCAACCTTGGCATACAGCAGATGATGAAAACTGCCAAGCCGGGATTGAATGAGATGAGCATGGAAGGCGTCTTTGACTTCGTGCTGTTCCAGGCGCTTTGCCGCAACAAGGCTTTTGATACGATCGCAGCCTCAGGAGAAAGAGCGACGATCCTTCATTATCACGACAACAACCAGACTATGCAGGATGGTGAACTGTTCCTTTGTGACCTTGGAGCGACATATGGCTATTACTGTGCAGACATCTCCAGGACCTTCCCGGTCAACGGCGAATTCAGCGACCGGCAGCTGGAGATCTACAATATCGTGCTCAATGCCCAGAAGATCGTGGAAAGCAATGCCTGTGCCGGCATGAAGATGAAGGACCTCAATCAGCTGGTCATCGATTACTATAAGGAAGAGCTTCCTAAGCACAATCTCAACAAGGATCTTAACGAATACTACTTCCATTCCGTATCCCATCATCTTGGTCTGGATACGCATGACGTTGACGGCGGCATGGGACAGATCCTTGAAGCAGGAAACGTCATAACCAATGAACCGGGGCTGTATATTGCCGATGAAGGCATAGGCATAAGGATCGAGGATGATCTGCTTATAACCGATACAGGATGTGAAGTCCTGTCCAGAGAGATCATCAAGCAGCCGGATGATATAGAGAATTTCATGAGAAGCGGACAGTAGTCCGTTTCTCTTGCTTATGCAGAAAAAAATGTATAATAATGATTGATATGAAAAAGAACTGTTTTCTAACTTTATTAAAAACACTTATCTGTGTTCTGATGCTGGTAACGCTTGCTTCATGCAAGGAAAAGAATCTTCCTCTTCCTGAGCTGAGCGACGGCATGAGAGGCCAGCTGGGCATTGATAAAAACATCAACGAAGCGACCATCGATGAGTATCTTGGCAGAAAAGACAGTGTCTATCGCGATGTGCGGATGCTGAAGGATGAAGCCAACTATGAAGCGATAGGCGGCGATTCCTACCTCTCCGGTTATGTGAAGGGTTTTGAAGTCGTGCCTTATCCGTATCTTTGCAACGTGCAAGGATTGCCTGAAGAGGTCGGTGAAAGCTACAGCGGCGATACGCTGTTTACGCATACTGAAGACGGTGAATACATCGCCAACTACGAGGAATCACTTCATATACTTGAAAGCCTGTTCCCTAAAGACAAGTATATCTTCCTGATGTGCGGGGGCGGCGGATATTCGGGCATGACCAAGGATCTGCTGGTGGCTCTAGGCTGGGATCAGACGAAGATCTACAATACCGGCGGCTACTGGTATTACGAGGGCAAAAACAAGGTCGAAACCACCTATGAGGAAAACGGACAGACGCACTATGATTTCTCACTGGTCAATTACCACAATATCGACTTTTCAACATTGACGAGAATTAACAATCCTGAAAAGGATGATGACAGCAAACAGGACGATCCTTCGATCTTCGTACAGATCGAAAACGTGGAACAGCTCAAGCAGATGGAAAACGATAAGCAGACCTTTGCAGTCTATGTCTATCTGCCAGGCTGTGCATCCTGCGCCTCCTTCTATCCGATCGTAAAGGAATTTAGTCAGTCCAATCAGATCGACATGTATGCCCTGATCCTGAGCGATTTCTCCAAGACAGACAACTCGATCAGTTCAAGAGTTACCTATACACCGTCAATGTTCATATATAAGGACGGCGAAGTCGTTGCCTATCTTGATCCGGGAAGCAATGATGATCTTGTCTATTACCAGAGCCTTGAAGGTCTTACGACCTGGTTTAACAGATACATCGATATTGAAATACTGAAGTCCGAAACAAAAGCCGATCTCACGGATTGCGGATCGGCCTGCAGTATCACAGATTAGCTCTATATACTTCTTGAAGTCTGCTGTTTGCTTCAAGAAGTTTTTCTTTATTGACTTTGCATACCTTGCGGTCATAGGTATATAGACCGTTTATCTCTCCTTCAACATCGCTTACCTGAGTGTAGATGTATCCGATCAGTCCGTTCCTTATTGAAGGTATGACCATCTTTTCGTGCATCTCAATGATCCTGTCAGTCAATTCTTCTTCACTGCTGGTCCTGCCATAGCCCCAGGCTGAACCTTTCTCTGATTTGTGACCATTGATATCTCT
>CADCPE010000073.1 GCA_902803275.1 uncultured Erysipelotrichaceae bacterium | reverse complement strand
TGCTGAAGGATAACGTCTCAAAAGCGGATGTCGAATCGGCCTCAAGAACGATCCTGGGAAACAACGTCTGTGCTTTGATCCTCAATGAAGCCGGCAACTCCGTCTATTCCCCGCCCGATTCTTTGGGCCAGCTGTGTCTTCTGGATAAAGAGATCACCATCGGGGATATGGCCTTTACGATAAAGGATGACCCCAAGTATTTGATCGATTCCATCAAGAGAGAAAATCCCTATTCGCTGACACTTGATTCCCCTTATGCCGATGTGGAGATGCTGATATACGGAAAACAGATAAAGAGCACTCTATCCAACTATTATCTGATCATGAATACACCGCTGGAGCCGATCGAATCATATATCGACTTCATTCTGAATCAGTATCTTTATGTGGCCGTCATCGTCGTCATGATCTCGCTGGTCGTATCTTTCATCCTGGCAAGGAACATCACGGAGCCGATCGTGCAGATGAAGAACGAAGCCAACAAGCTTGCCCAGGGCAACTATGATGCCAGATTTGAGATAGACTCTTTTTCAGAGATAAACGATCTTGCTTCAACGCTCGATGATGCAACGGCAAAGCTTTCAAAAGTCAACGAACTGCGAAAAGACCTGGTCGCCAATGTCTCACATGATATAAAGACTCCTTTGACCATGATCAAGGCCTATGCCGAGATGATCAAGGATATCTCCGGTGAAGATCCGATCAAGAGGAACGAACACCTTGATGTCATCATTCAGGAGACCGAGTATCTTGACAAGCTGGTCAGTGACATGTCTGAACTTTCCAAACTGCAGTCCGGAGTCATCGAGATTAAAAGAGAGAACTTTGACCTCAAGGAATGTGTGGAGCAGGTCGTGCTGCTGCTTGACAGGGTCATCAAAGAGAAGGATATCGATCTGATCATGGATCTTGATGAATGCGTCGTCTATGCCGATGAGATCAAGATCTCTCAGGTCATTTACAATTTCCTTTCCAATTCTCTGAAATATTCCGATAACGGCAAAAGGATCACCATCACTGTGAAAAGTGACGAAGACAAGGTGAGACTGGAAGTGAAAGACGAGGGTTCAGGCATCTCCGAAGAAGCATTGCCTTATATCTGGGACAGATACTACAAGGTCGACAAGAATTTCAACCGTTCGGTAAATTCAACGGGTCTGGGTCTGGCTATCGCCAAGGCGATCCTGGAAGCCCATAAAGCAAAATACGGTGTCGAATCACACCTGAAGGAAGGTTCGACTTTCTGGTTTGAACTGTCAAAGGATTATGAAGAGGAAGAAGAAAACTGATTATCTGAGATTCATCGATTATGAATTCACACAGGATGAACAGCTGTTCAAATCCAACACGGACACAGCTGTTTTCGGCATGTTTCTGGATATGATGAAAAACAAGTCAGTCCTCGATATCGGGACCAACACCGGAGCCCTGCTGCTGTATGCCCACTATCATGGAGCCAGATATCTCTATGGCGTGGATATCCATGAAGAGGCATTGAAGATCGCTGAAGAGAATCTCAAAAAGTATTCTGATACCTTCGAGCTCTATCATTCAAGAGTTCAGGATCTGAATATCGATCCGGTAGATGTGATCATATGCAATCCGCCTTTTTTTGAGATGAACAACGTAACTGACGACAGGTACTTCAGAGAAGCCATGTTTGAGGAATCGCTGCCTTTGAATGACCTGTTTGTTTCCGTAAGAAAGCTCATGAAAGATAACGGGGAAGTCTACCTTCTTTATCAGGCCGACCGTTTTCCTGAAGTCTATGATATGTGCAAGAAATACAAGCTCAAGATCATGAAGATGCAGTATATTCATGATATCCACTCTAAACACGCCTTGAGGATCATGCTGAAGATGAAGATCGGGCCGATGTCCAAACTCAAGGTCTATGAGCCTGTCATGATCGACAGGGGAAGACCGGTAAAGGCCATTTATACGGAATTGTGAGTCAAGCGGATTTATATTGAATTTGACGAAGGATTCTGTTAAAATACGTATGTTGTAGTCCCTCCTTAGAGGGGATTATAACCGCACAGAAAAGGTTTAAGCATCCGCAAAGATCACCTTCATGGCGAGTCTGAATCTAAATAAAGGAGGTTACACTATGTACGCAATTATTGAAACCGGCGGTAAGCAGCTTAAGGTTGAAGAAGGCCAGAGCATCTTCGTTGAGAAACTGGATGCAGAAGAAGGCAAGAAGTATGTCTTCGACAAGGTTGTAGCGCTGGAAAACAATGGTTTGACTCTTGGTACTCCATATGTAGAGGGTGCTAAAGTTACCTGCAAGGTAGAAAAACAGGGCAAAGGCAAGAAGATCGTCATCTTCAAGTACAAGCAGAAGACCGGTTCTACCAGACGCAAACAGGGTCACCGTCAGCCATACACCAAGCTAACTGTTGAAAAGATCGGCTAATGATTAGAGCGGTATACGAAGTCAAAGACGGCAATTATGTATCGCTGAATGTCTCCGGTCATGCGGAGTACGGTGAATACGGTAAAGACCTGGTATGCGCTTCGGTAAGTTCTATCATGTTCGGATTCATGAATGCGCTTGATGCACTCGATGAAAAGATCGAAATAGAACAGTTGGAAAATGAAATCGTGATCATCAATCACACTAACTTGGAAGTAGTCATCGATTACTTCGAGCTAGTAATAATGCAGTTAAAAACTATTGAAGAATCCTATGGAAACTTCATAAGAGTGGAAAGGAAGTAAAAACGTATGAAATATGTATTGAATATTCAGTTCTTCGCTTCTAAAAAAGGTGTAGGTTCTACCAAGAACGGTCGTGACTCTCAGTCTAAACGTTTAGGTGCGAAGTTAGCAGACGGCCAGTTCGCAACAGCTGGTTCAATCATCTACCGCCAAAGAGGCACTAAGATTCATCCTGGAACAAATGTTAAAAAGGGTGGCGACGATACTTTATTCTGTCTGACTGATGGTGTTGTCAAGTATGAACACTTAGGCAAGAAGAAGACTAAAGTCTCTGTCTATCCAGTAGCTTAATATTTGAATCAAAAGCCCTTGGGGGCTTTTTTAATCTGTTATGCAATTTATCGATAAAGTAAAACTAAAACTCAAAGCCGGAAACGGCGGCAACGGACTTGTCGCTTTTAAGCGTGAAAAATACAATCCATTAGGCGGCCCGACGGGCGGTGATGGCGGCAATGGCGGTTCGATCATCTTCAAGGTCGATACCAACAAGTCGACACTGCTCGATCTCAGGTTCTCCAAGATGATCAGGGCTGAAGATGGTGAAAACGGCAAGACCAACAACATGTATGGTGCTTCCAGAGATGATGTCGTCATCAAGGTCCCTTTAGGGACGATCGTCAAGGACCTTGACAGTGATGAGATCGTAGCCGATCTCAATACGCTGGAATCACAGGAAGTCATTTGCCAGGGCGGCAAGGGCGGCAAGGGCAATTTCCATTTCAAGTCATCAAGAAACAACGCTCCGGATTATGCGACTTTAGGCACTCCGGGTCAGGAAAGGAATGTCCTGGTCGAGCTGAAGCTGCTGGCAGACGTCGGACTGGTCGGACTTCCTTCGGTAGGCAAATCGACATTATTGTCGGTCGTCTCAAATGCCAGACCGGAGATCGCCGATTATCCGTTTACCACGCTCAAGCCTCAGCTGGGCATGGTCAAGGTAGGCGATTCATCATTTGTCATGGCTGATCTGCCTGGACTCATTGAGGGCGCATCGGAAGGAAAGGGCCTTGGCCACGAATTTCTAAAACACATCGAAAGATGCAGTCTGATCATTCATGTACTGGATATGAGCCATGATGATCCGATCAATGATTATGAAGTCATAAATGAGGAACTAAAAAAGTATCCGGGCAACCTTGCAGACAGACCGCAGATCGTCCTGGCCAACAAGATGGATATGGACAATGCGGCTGACAATCTTGAAAAATTCAGGGCCAAGTATCCTGACCTGGAGATCTTTGAGACCATAACGCTGATCAACGAAGGCCTTGATCCTGTACTGTATCGAGCCAAGGACATGCTGAAAGAACTGCCGCAGTTCCCGCTATATGATCCTAACAAGGCTGAAAAGAAGGTTGTCTATACCTATGAAGAACCGGAACCGTTTGAGATCTTCAATGAAGGAAACGGAATCTGGAGAGTGCAGGGCGAAAAAGTCGAAAGACTTTTCCGCAATACCAACTTCAAGGATGATGATTCGATCCTGCGTTTCTCAAGAGCTCTTTCCAGAATGAAGCTTGATGAAGCCTTGAGGGAAAAGGGCTGTAAGAACGGTGATCAGGTATTCATTCAGGACTACAGTTTCGATTTTATGGATGATGATGAAGATGAGTAGAAAAGCTCATCTTTTCATTTGCTCGTCATTCTAAAAATGTGAAATTATGTCAAAGAATTTTGTAAACGCTTTCTTCAAGTTATATAATATTTCTATGGACAAGAAGTCCTAGGAGGTCATAATGAAAAAACTTTTTAAAGTCCTATTGGTTGCTTTAATGGTTCTCTGCCTCGTTGCTTGTGGCAAAAAAGAAGAACCAGCTGCTGAACCAACTGTAGGCGGTGGCGATTTAGTTATCTATTCACCAAACTCAGATAAGCTTATTGAAGCTGCTGAAAAATTCGGCGAACAGTACAATGTCAATGTAATGGTTGTCGGTGCAGGTACAGGCGAATGCTTGGAAAGAATCTCTGCTGAAAAAGACAATCCACAGGGTGACGTAATGTATGGCGGCATGAACTATGCTAACTCATACAACCCTGATTATGTTCCTTTGTTTGAACCGTATGTAGCTAAAGGCGATGAAAATCTTCCTGAAGCATACCGCAACTTCAACGGAATCACTACTCACTATTGCCTGGATGGCTCTGCTGCATTATTAGTCAATGTTGAAGAATATGAAAAATTAGGTCTCAAGATCGAAGATTTCGATTCCTATGCTGATCTGTTACAGCCTGAACTCAAGGGCAAGATCGCTATGGGTGACCCAGCTAACTCTTCAAGTGCCTGGGCTGAACTCACAAACATGCTCAGAGTCATGGGTGATGAACCATATGATGAGAAGGCTTGGGAATGGGTCGGCGAATTCATCAAGAACCTTGATGGCATTCAGCTCTCTTCATCTTCAGCTATCTACAAGGGCGTTGTAGCAGGCGAATATGTTGTTGGTGTTTCTTATGAAGACCCATGTGTAAGCTTGCTGGTTGATGGCGCAACAAATGTTAAGCTCGTTTATCCTTCAGAAGGTGCTGTATGGCTCCCTGCAGGTACTGCAATCATCAAGAATGCTCCGAATATGGACAATGCAAAACTGTTCTTAGACTGGCTGATCTCTGATGAAGGTCAGAAGGAAATCGCTAAGACAACTGCTAGACCAGTTAACCCTGCAATCCCTAACACTGCTAAGGAAATGACTCCATTCTCTGAGATCAATGTTGTCTATGAAGATATGGAACTCTGCGGCAAGAACAAGGGCGATTGGCAGAAGAGATGGACAGAAATGTTCACAGCTGCTCAATAATACAACAGCAAAACAGACAAAAAATATAATCAATATAGTGAGGTTAGGAATATATGAGTGTTAACATTAAGATTCGTGACGCCGTTAAAAAATATGGCGACAATATAATAATTTCTGACTTATCACTAGATATCAAGGAGGGTGAATTTTTCACCCTTCTTGGTCCATCTGGATGTGGTAAGACAACATTATTAAGAATGATTGCTGGTTTCAACTCTATTGAAGGCGGTGATTTTTATTTCGGCGAGACCAGAATAAACGATATGGACCCTGCTAAACGTAATATCGGTATGGTGTTCCAGAACTATGCTATCTTCCCGAATATGACAGTTGAAAAGAATGTTGCCTTCGGCTTGAAGAACAGAAAACTTCCGAAAGAAGAAATCGCATCTAAGACGGATCAATTCTTAAAATTAATGAAAATTGATGAATATCGCGATCGTATGCCAGAGAGACTTTCCGGCGGTCAGCAGCAGCGTGTTGCTTTGGCACGTGCCTTGGCCATCACTCCTGATGTTCTGCTGATGGATGAACCGTTAAGTAACCTGGATGCTAAATTAAGAGTTGAGATGCGTACTGTTATCAAGCAGATTCAAAACGAAGTTGGAATCACAACTGTTTATGTAACTCATGACCAGGAAGAAGCAATGGCTGTTTCCGACAGAATCGCGGTTATGAACGCTGGCGATATTCAGCAAATCGGTACGCCAAAGGTCCTTTACCAGAGACCGGCAAACCTTTTTGTCGCAACCTTCATCGGACATACCAATGTCGTTGATGCCGAGCTGAAGACAAGAGACGGCAAAGCTTATCTGGTACTGCCTGGAGGCTATGAAGTTGAAGTACCGACAATCAGAAAAGAAGAGATCAAAGACCAGAAGGTCAAGGCAAGTATCAGGCCTGAAGAACTGATTGTTGATCTCAACAATAAAGACGGTCTGAAGGCTGTTATTGATGACGCCGTATTCCTTGGTCTGAATACGCACTATTTCGTTCATTTCGAGAACGGCGATACAGCTGAGATCGTTCAGGAATCACAGATCGATTCAATCATCGAAAAGGGCACTGAGATCAGACTCGGCGTCAAGACCGAAAAGATCAACATCTTTGACGAAACCGGAAGCTACAATCTGGTCGAAGGCGTAGTAAATGATTTAGACGCATATAAAAAAGAGGCCTAAACCATGGAAAACATTGCAAAAAAGAATTTTGACGTTTGGAAAATTGTTTCAGCCGTTATTCTAGGCCTTTATGTTTTGTTTCTGATCTATCCGTTAGTCAAACTGCTATACAATGCCTTTTTTAGCGATGGCGTATTTACTCTGGAACAGTTCCAGAAGTTTTTCTCACAGGCTTATTACATCAAATCGATATTCAACAGTATCAAGGTGTCCGTTCTGGCAACGATCCTGACGCTGGTCATCGGTATCCCTCTGGCATATTTCTACCAGATGTATGAAATCAAAGGTCAGTCAACTCTGCAGGTGATCATCATCCTGTGTTCAATGTCAGCTCCGTTTATCGGTGCCTATTCATGGATCATGCTTCTGGGAAGAAGCGGAATCGTAACCAAATTTATCGAAAGCATCCTGCCGATCAGAATGCCAAGCATCTACGGTTTCAACGGCATTCTGCTGGTATTGGCTTTACAGCTGTTTCCGCTGGTCTTCCTGTATGTATCAGGCGCTTTAAAGAATGTTGATAACTCATTGCTGGAAGCTGCCGAGAATATGGGCTGTTCGACCGTTGCGCGTTTCTTCAAGATCGTCATCCCGCTGTGCATGCCGACGATCATTGCCGCTACACTGATGGTCTTCATGAGAGCATTCGCTGACTTTGGTACGCCGTTACTGATCGGTGAAGGCTACCAGACATTCCCGGTCGTCATCTACAACTCCTACTTTGCGGAGACAGGCGGTGACCACAACTTTGGTGCTGCGATCTCTGTTATTGCGATCATCATCACGGCAATCATCTTCCTGATCCAGAGATATGTGAACAATCAGTTCAAATTCACGATGAATGCTCTGCATCCGATCGAGAGAAAAAAGGTTCACGGTCTCAAAGCTGTACTGATCAATTTCTACTGCTGGTTTGTCGTACTGCTGGCTTTCATGCCTCAGGTCTATGTAATGTATACTTCATTCCTGAAGACATCCGGAAAGATCTTCATTCCGGGCTATTCTCTGGATTCGTATAAGTATGCCTTCACCCATTTGACGAATGCGATTCCTAACACATTCCTCATCGGTGGACTGGCACTTATCATCGTTATTATTCTGGCTATCCTTATTGCTTATCTGGTCGTCAGAAGAAACAACATTGCCAACAGGATCATCGATACTCTTTCAATGATCCCGTATATCATTCCGGGTTCGGTCGTCGGTATCGCTCTGGTCATGGCTTTCAACAAGAAGCCGCTGGTCCTGGCTGGTACAGCTATCATCATGATCGTTGCCCTGGTCATCAGACGTATTCCGTACACGATCAGATCATCTACGGCAACACTGCAGCAGATCCCGATGTCGATCGAAGAAGCCGCCATCAGCCTTGGTTCAAGCAAGCTGAAAGCCTTCTTCACGATCACTGTGCCGATGATGGCCAACGGTATCCTCTCCGGCGCGATCATGTCCTGGGTCACGATCATCACCGAGCTTTCAACGGCGATCATCCTGTACAACCTGAAGACGATCACTTTGACCCTTGCGACATACACCTATGTCTCAAGAGGAAACTACGGTATCGCTGCTGCTTATGCAACGATACTGACGGTCGCAACAGTCGTCTCAATGCTGCTGTACATGAAGGTCACCGGAAACAAGGAAATATCATTCTAAAAGCTAACGCAAAGTTAGCTTTTTTAATAGTATAATTTTAGTATGATCGGTTTTTTAAGAGGAACAGTCCATCATTTCGGTATGGATTATGTGCT
>CADCPE010000072.1 GCA_902803275.1 uncultured Erysipelotrichaceae bacterium | reverse complement strand
TCAACTACATCAGAGTCAAGCGCGGACAGGTCGAGGAGAAATAATGAGAAACATCATCATCGACTGTGATCCCGGGCATGATGATATAATTGCGATCCTGGTCGCACTGGCTCATAAAGATGAGCTCAATATCCTGGGTTTTACGACTGTAGCCGGAAATCAGACTCTTGATAAAGTCACAAACAATCTTTTGAAAGTTGAGACCTATCTCGGTATAGATATCCCGGTATATAAAGGCTATAATTCGCCGATCGTCAAGGAACTTGACGTACAGCCCTTAGCACATGGCGAAAGCGGACTTGATGGCCCTGTACTTCCTGAGGCTATAAATTCAGCCAAGGATATGCATGCGATCGAGTTCATGAAGAAAACGCTTCTTGAAGCAAAAGACAAGGTCACCTTTGTCTGCATCGGTCCTTTGACCAATATGGGTCTTTTCCTGAAGACCTATCCGGAACTAAGAGAAAAGATCGATCAGATTGTCATCATGGGTGGCGGCATCTATAACGGCAATGTCCTGATCAAGGCTGAGTTCAATATCTACCATGATCCGGAAGCAGCCAAGATCGTCTTTGATTCGGGTGTGAAAGTTGTCATGGCCGGACTGGAAGTCTGCTATTCCGGAAGCATCCTGCTTACCGAAACAGAAAGAGCCAAAGACGGCGGCAAGGCCTCAAAACTGTTCTATGATCTGATGAAGTTCTATCAGGGCTATGCGATAAGAAACGGCTGGGACCGTACAGCGATCTTTGATGCCACACCTGTCATCTATCTGCTTTATCCTGAACTGTTCAAGAGCGAGGAAAAGGAAGTATACATCGAAACTGTCGGTGAATACTGCCGAGGCATGACGGTAGTCGATACCAGAAACCGAGCAACGGAAATGAAGAATCCTAAAACAGTCCTTATATCGACTGACAGGGAAAAGTTTGTTGAGGTCATCTTTGATGCCCTGAATAAGCTTGATGCACAATATTAAGGCTGATCTTCAGCCTTTTTTTGGAGGAAACATGAAAACAGAAATAAAATCAAAAAGAGGAAGCATGATACCATGTGATGTCTATGAAGGAAACGGAAGGGGACTGATCGTGTTCGTTCACGGCTTCAAGGCCGAAAGAAGTGAAGGAGGCAGATTCACCGAGGTTGCCTTGAGACTTGCGAAAAAGGGCTTCAATTCCATCATGATGGACCAGTCGGGCTGTGGCGAATCTGAAGAGCCATACGATCTCTATTGCATTGACAACAGCATGGATGATATCACATCGTGTATCGAATACATGTTTGACAGATACGATATCGACGAAAACAGAATGGCCATGGTCGGCTACAGCATGGGTGGCAGGATCACTTCGATCTATGTCAATGAAGTTGACAGACGCTTCAAAACGATCGGCTTATGGGCGGCAGCTGTTTCTGATATGAACGATCTCAGCACATTTGTCTATGACAGCAATGGCAACAGTCTAAAAGATGAAGCAGACAGAAACGGTTATGCTTCATATTTCAATGAGTTCGATAATACCTATATCCATCTGTCAAAACAGTTCTATGATGGCATGTTCAATTACGACAGTGTAGGTGACATGAAGAAATATGACGGCAATGTCATAATCGTTCATGGGGATGCGGACATCACCGTTGATCCAAAGATCGCCTATAACTGTTTCAATAATCTGACGAGCGATAAAAAGAAAAAACTGGAAATAATACCTGGAGCAAACCATGGCTTCGGGCTGTGGGATGATCATCCCGAACAGTCCAAGCGTCTTGTGGATGTGACAAGTCAGTTTATTGAAGAATGCCTGAAATAAAAAGAGTCGAAGCAATTCGACTCATTTTAAACTAGAAGGATCTCATCGTCATCAAGTTCTTTGCCTACGGCAGATCTGAATTTGCCGACAAGATCACTGACGGTCAGTTTCTTTCTTTCTTCGCCTGCAGTATCGTACACGATCTTTCCGTTATTCAGCATGATCGTTCTGTTTCCTGTCTGCAAGGCCTGATTCATATTGTGCGTGATCATCAGGCAGGTGATCATGTTTTCATTGACGATCTTTTCGGTCAGGGCAATAACTTTATCGGCGCTTTCCGGATCAAGAGCTGCTGTATGTTCGTCAAGCAGAAGGATCTTCGGCGGATTGATCGTAGCCATGATCAGTGTCAGCGCCTGTCTTTGGCCACCCGAGAGAAGTCTTACCGGCGTATTCATGCGCTCTTCAAGGCCCATGTCCAACTCTTCTAGTCTTTCTTTTAAATATGCCTTGTCGTTTTTGTCCGGAATAGAGAGCCATGACCCCTGTTTTGCCGCCAGCATCAGATTTTCATACACCGTCAGGTCAGGGGCAGTCCCTAACATTGGATCCTGGAAAAGGCGACCGATGTAGTGAGCTCTCTTGTATTCAGCATCCATCGTGATGTTTCTGCCATCAAGGATGATCTTTCCGCTGTCGGAGAGGATCGAACCGGCGATCAGCGAGAACAGTGTCGACTTGCCTGAGCCGTTCGCGCCGATGATGCAGATGAAGTCTCCATCATTAACCTTAAGATCAAGGCTA
>CADCPE010000071.1 GCA_902803275.1 uncultured Erysipelotrichaceae bacterium | reverse complement strand
TGTAAGATGGTTGCGATCACAGTAATCTATTATTGTTTTAACTTCTTCATCACTGATATAAGTGGTTTCTGATTCTTTGCCGGTAATTATCATGGCACCATTGGAAAGAATGATAGTACTCATCAGCTGTTTTATTTCTTCAGGGATGTTTACACATTCTGCCAATGATCTTGAAGTGTTGAGACACAGGATCTTTCCGTTTTCTCTAAGTTCCTTTAAAGCTTTAAGGGTATTCTCCTGGATCTTGCCTTCCTTGTGGTCATAGAGGGTTGAATCGTAATCAAAAACAAACATCTTTGGTTCATATCTGTCTTCATCGATGATCTCAAGATCCACCAGGGCGTCATAAAGTCCGCCGTCTTCAATGGATTTGTCGCAGATATAGTCTGCGGCCTTCTTTGTATTGTCCTTGGCATCATCTGTCGCAATTCCGATTCCGGCCATTTCCAGCATTACATCATCATTGCCGCCATCGCCTGCCGCTACGATCTCGTCGGTCGTAAACGAATACATCTGACAGAATTTCAGAAGCCCGAAGCTCTTGTCTACCAGCTTGGCGCAGATATTTCCGGAGTTGCCCCAGCGCGAGATCTGGATGTCCGGATCGATCGTCTGGATGTGCTCATATTCTTCGTCTGTTGCCTCAAAGAAAAACAGGTTCGTGATATCCTCGTCTTCATATTCCTTGAACATGACCTTGCCTCCGGCCATCTTCAGATATCTGCCCTTGTTCACGTAGTCGGGGTTGCCCCAGTAGTAGAGATCGCCATTAATGTCGGTATAATCATAGTTGATGTGTCTCTCATTGAAATAATCCGTATATTTCCTGGCCAGATCCTTGTCGATGGTATATGCCTTATAGTAACTGTCTTCGATCATGGTGATCGCTCCGGTACCCATGATTTTACAGTCGATCCTTTTCCAGAGTTCCTCAGGGAAATTGCCCATTTCCGCATTGACTCTGCTGGTACAGATACCGATCTTAATCCCTTTTTCCCTGAGCTTGTCCAAAGCTTTTAAAGTGGCCTTGGGAACGGCATTCAGGGTGTGAGAATACAACGTATCATCTATGTCGAATAATGCACCTTTGATCATAATTCCATCTTATCATGGCATTTAAAAAAGATGTGATCATTCACACCCTAAGAAAACAATTATCCACAAAAACATCATGTTTAAAGAAAAACGGAAGCGGCTAATCACTGTTTCCGTTAGTCTTGTGCAGACTTACGGTAAACGACTGCATATCGCTGCGGATGTTGGAGATGCTGTGAGCGATGACTTCGTTGTTCTCGTTGTAAAAATCGCATTCAAGCAGCAGCACCGCTACCTTCTCAGGAATATTCAGTGCTTTTCTTATCTTGGCTGAACCTTTGATGATCCGCAAAGACTGGCTCATCTTCTTCAGTCTTATGCCATAAAACGAAAGGATATCTCGGAAAGTGAAGACCGAGGAATTTATCATATCCAAAGAAGGCAGGATCTTCTTCGGAATAAAGAATTCTTCGATCGAAGTTTCGACATTGTTTATGGAATGCATCTGTCTGATATAGTAGATCTCATCCTCCAGCTCAAGGCCAAACAGATTGGCATACTTGTTGCCGGCCTGTCTTTCTGATTTCTGCAGTTCCTTTACTGAAAGTCTGGTATCATTTCTGATCGCATCGCCGACAAAGCCTGCATGCTCCTCGATCGAAAGCTCATTCTTGTTTCCAACGACAAAAACGCCCTTGCCCTGAACTCTTCTGAGCATTCCTTCGTTTACCAGAGCATCGACAGCGTTTCTGATCGTTATTCTGTTGATGCCGAAGGATTCGGCCAGTTTGTTTTCCGAAGGGATCGCCGTACCCGGCATGTATTCACCATCTTCGATCTTGTTGCGGATTATCTCTCTTAGCTGGAGATAGATCGGCATTTTATAATCTTCTCTAGGCATATCAGCTCTCCACCGTGCACACAAAAGTGAACTTGTCCGATCTAATCAGCTGTTTATAGAACATGACGGTTTCGCCATTTTGATCCAGAGCCACACCAGAGGCATAGAAAAGAGGTTCGCCGCTTTCAATGCCCAGCATTTCAGCCTCCGCCTGTGTTGCATAAGTGACATTTATGTGTTCGGTCCCGGATGTCTGGATCGTATTGTAATAATTCTCAAAAATTGGATCCATCGTCACATCTTCGTTATAGTAATCGGTAAAACCCCGATATCTTTCGGCATTTATGTAAGTCGTCTCGATCGTGCAGGGAACGCCATCGACTTTACGGCATTTGATTATCTCATAGACCTTCGTTCCCAGCATGACTCTGAGCTTTCTGGCGATCTGCTTGGTAGCTTCGATCTCTTCCATACTGATGATCTGCTTGCTGACGATATG
>CADCPE010000070.1 GCA_902803275.1 uncultured Erysipelotrichaceae bacterium | reverse complement strand
CTTTGGCTTTCAGTATGGCTTTGTTCAGCATCGCCAGATACAGATCAAGTCCGACGTTGTCAATGAATCCCGACTGCTTCGCACCCAGAAGATCACCGGCACCTCTGATCGTCAGATCACGCATTGCAATCTTGTAGCCCGAACCAAGAGCGGTAAACTCCTTGATGGCATCAAGACGCTTGATGCTGTTCTCGTTGAGCTGCTTCTTTTCCGGTACCATTAGATAGGCATAGGCCACGCGGTCCGACCGGCCGACTCTTCCCTTGATCTGATAGAGCTGGGAAAGACCGAAGTTCTGGGCATTTTCGATGATGATCGTATTCGCGTTGGGGATATCAAGACCGGTCTCAATGATCGTCGTACAGATCAGGACGTTGATCTCGCCCGAATAGAATTTATACATGATGTCTTCGATCTGTTTGCGGTCCATCTGCCCGTGCGCCACGCCGATCCTGGCGTAAGGTATCGCTTCAGACAGCTTGCGGGCAACCGAATAGATACGTTCGACATTGTTGTACAGATAGAAGACCTGCCCGTTCCTTTCGAGTTCTCTCATGATCACTTCCGAAAGAAGACTCTCGGATTTGTGAACGACATAAGTCTGTACCGGATAACGGTTCTGCGGCGGTGTGTCGAGAGTTGAAAGACCTCTCAAGCCGATCAAAGACATCTGCAGTGTTCTTGGGATCGGGGTAGCCGACAAGGACAGAACATCGATCGAATTCTTCAGCTCCTTGATCTTCTCCTTGTGTTCGACACCGAAACGCTGTTCCTCATCAATGATCAGAAGGCCCAGATCCTTATACTTGACATCCTTGGACAGGATGCGGTGTGTGCCGATCAGGATATCGACTTTTCCTTCCTTGAGATCCCTGAGTATCTCTCTTTGGCGCTCTTCCGTCACATATCTGTTGAGCAGTTCGACTCTGGCCGGAAACTTGCTGAGACGCTTTTTGAATGTATCGAAATGCTGAAAGGACAGGATGGTCGTCGGACAAAGATAGGCAACCTGCTTGTCGTCATTTACCGCCTTGAAAGCTGCACGCAGGGCCACCTCCGTCTTGCCGAATCCGACATCACCGCAAAGCAGCCGATCCATCGGCTTTGCGCTTTCCATGTCTTCCTTGACTTCTTCGATCGCCTTTACCTGATCAGCCGTAAGTTCATACTCAAAAGTATCTTCAAATTCCTTCTGCATGGCTGTATCTTTCGAGAAGGCAAAACCGATATTTGTATCGCGGATGCTGTAGAGTTCGATCAGCTTTTCGGCAATATCATTGACGTTTTCCTCGACTCTGCGCTTTGTTTCGATCCATTCCTTGGAACCAAGCTTATGAAGCTTGGGAATGACCCCTTCCTGGGAAACGTATTTTCTGACCAGCGAGAACTGCGATAAAGGCACCAGCAGTTCATCATTGCCCTTGTAGATGATCTTGAGGTAATCGCATTTGATGCCGTTGATGATCCTTGATTCGATCGCCACATACTGACCGATGCCGTACTGATCATGGACGACATAATCGCCCTGTTTGAGTTCTTCGTATGAGTTGAGAGTTCTGGCCTCTGCATATCTGCTGGCATAGCGTCCATGACGGATCTTTTCCTTGAACAGCTCCCTGCTGGTATAAAGAGCGAAATCCTTTTCCGGTATCTCAAAACCGCCATAGATCGCTCCATAGCCGATGTTGATGCCTTCTGCAAGCTGATCGCCATAAATCGTATAGGGAATATCCAGCTTTACAAGCGATGAAACGATCTGTTCACACTGCTTGTCTTCGAGAATGACCAGTTTGTATCTGCTTTTCTCATTTTTCAGGACATTGGCCACATAGTCACTTGTACCGTATGGGAAATCGATCTCATTGATGCTGGGGATCTGTGCAAACGGTCTTCCTTCGATCAGATTGCATCCCGCCGTTTCCCTTTTCAGTTCGCCATAGACGTAGAATCTAAGAGGCAGCCTGTTTTCTTCATGCATCTCCTGAATATAGGCGATAGTCTCATCCTGCAGCATCTTCAGGTGTTCATCGATCTTTTCCGTGCCGGAAAGATAGATGATCGGATCATTGAAATAATCCTTGAGATGTGATTTTTCAAAATAGCAGTAATAGAAATACTGGGACTGGATGTAGATATCCGATTGAATATATTCAAGTTCCAGCTCCATCTGTCCGCTTAAAGGCTTGATGTTTTCATCCAGATATTTCTTTTCTTCATCCGAGAAGAAGACATCCTTCGCAAAACAGATCTCTGCTTCATCGACCTCTTCTATCTTTCTTTGACTCGCATTGTCAAAGAATCTGATCGAATCGATCACATCATCAAAGAATTCTATTCTTACCGGCATGTCGTAATTGATCGAAAAGACATCCACGATGTAGCCTCTTGAGGCATAGGTCATCGGTGTCTCGACGTGACTGGTCTTTTCATAGCCCAGCTTCTTCAGCTGTTCAATGAATTCGCCTTTGTCCAAGACATCGTCTTTTTTGATCCTGATGATCCTGCTTTGAAGTTCTTCTTTGGCAGGCAGATGTCTGATCAGGCCGTACGGGGAAACAAGGACGACCTTTATCTTCGGATTGGTAATTATCCTGTACAGGGCATTGAGACGGTTGGCTCTGTTTTCAAACGAAGAGGCGATCTCTTCAGCCCGCAGCGATTCTTCAGGGAGATAGGAAACGATCTCGTCTTCCTCGAAATAGGAGGCAAGGATATCTCTGAGCTTGTTGCTAAGATAGCCGTTCTCCTTTACAACGATGATCGGTCTGAGTGAATTCTTGGCTCTTATCGCGATCTTCAATGCTTCTTCGGTCAGAGAGTTGTAACTTAAAAAAGAATGATCCCTGTCATTCAATGTGTCTTCGATCTGATTTAAAAGTTCAATATACTTCATCAATTAAATTTCGACATCACCTCATCAAAATCATGATCAAGTGCATATATCAGGGCATCGGAGCCCTTGTCTAAAGCCTGCCTTAAAAGCGGGAGCTCATCCTTGCTGAAAGCGGAAAGGACGTAGTCCTTTGTATCTCTGCTTCTGTCATTGGAGATGCCGACCCTGATCCTGTTGATATCCTGGCTGCCAAGCTGGCTGATGATGCTGCCCATGCCCTTCTGGCCGCCCGATGAGCCCTTGCGTCTTAAACGCAGTTTGCCTGTAGGCAGATCAAGATCATCATGTACGACGATCAGATCTTCAATCGGTATATCGTAGAACTTCATCAATGATGATACCGCCATGCCTGAAAGGTTCATGTAGGTCTGAGGTTTGGCGACTATTATCTTTTCACCGTTATGGCGATAGATGCCGTAGTTGGCTTTGCACTTGTTCTTGTCAAGAGTGATGCCCAGTTTTTCACAGAAACTGTCTATGAGTAAAAAACCCGTATTGTGACGAGTTTTTTCATATTCTATTCCGGGATTTCCTAAACCTACGATGAGTTTCATTGTTCCTTGTTTTCTGTCTGATCCTCAAGGATCTTGTCAGGATCAGCTTCTTCATCCTTCTTGTCTTCAAAAGGAGGATACTTGTCATAGATCTCCAGCTCGCTCATGTAGTTCTTGCCTATAAGAGTAGCGGCAAACGCATGAAGATCGTTCTTGTAGTATTCTTCCATCGGCTCGCCTGAATAAGCCAAAGTGCTGGCAGAGAAGCGCTTATAAAGACCGATCAGATTCTTTTCATACTGATACTGAGTATAGCTTCCCTCAAGCAGACCGCTCAAAAATTCAACACCGGCATCTTCCTTTTCACGCAAGGCATCACAGATGGCCTTGGCCAGCTGGAATTCAACTCTGACTTCCAGTTCATTGAGGCCGAACAGCTTGTCGTTGAGTTTGTCCAGAACATCGAATCTTGAGAATCTTCTGGCTCTGGCCATGTCGAGGTAGTACCAGATAAAGATATCCGAATTGAGAGTGACCAGCTGTTTGGAATATTTGCCCTTCTTGTAGAAGATCTCCTTGAGATCCAGATCTTCAAGAGTCTGCTTGTAGTCCATGCCGTTGCCCAGCTCGATGAACAGTTTAAGAACAAGGCCCTTGTTCTTGTATTCAAGAGTCTTTTCGTTGCTGATGAAACTGCAGACCTTGTCATATGCATCTTCATCGTTGTTCAGCATCGCTTTGTAGCAGTCGATGTACTGTCTGTTGTGTCTGTATCTTGTGAACAGCTCAAAATTTCTGTATCCTACATAAGCTATCAAGCATAATAACGCTATAAAAAATACTATATCCATATCTGTAAACCTCTTTATTTCATTATTATTATAACCTAAACAGCCGATGATAATTCTCATTCAGCTGTTTTTTGAAATCTTCCTCATCTATGCCCAGAACTTCGCAGATCTTCCTTCCGGTATATACGACATAGGCAGGTTCGTTCCTTTTTCCTCTGTTTGGAGCCGGGGTCAGATAAGGACAGTCGGTCTCGATCAGCAGTCTGTTCAATGGAACAGCTTTAACGACCTCAAGGGGCTCTCTGGCGTTTTTCCAGGTGATCGTTCCGCTTATGGAGATATAATATCCCAGTTTTACGAATTCCCTGGCCATTTCCGCCGAATTGGAATAGCAGTGCATGACACCTTCGACCCTGATCTGTTTCATCAGATCATAGGTATCCTGAATGGCATCACGGGAATGAACGATGATCGGCTTGTTCAGTTCCTTGGCCAGAAGAAGCTGTCTTTTGAAGATCTCGATCTGTCTTTGCTTGTTATGCTTGTCCCAGTAGTAATCCAGACCTATCTCGCCGATCGCCTGACAGCGGTCTTCCCTGAAACGCCTGGCAAACTCTTCAAACAGCTCTTCGCTTACATCGTCCACATCGCCGGGATAGATGCCTAAAGAATGCTTGAGCTCGATTTCGGGATGAGAAATGCTGAAACCATATTCATAGTCATCGATATATGAAGATATCAGCATCGCCTTTCTGACATCGTTATCGGCCATGTTCTGCAAGACATCATCAAGGTCGTCCTTAAAAGCCTTGTCATTGATATGGCAGTGGGAATCAAGCCAGTTCATCTATTTGCCCAGACAGAAATTCCTGAACATGTGATCGATCAGGTCTTCCTGATATTCCTTTCCTAAAATCTGACACAGACAGTGGAACGCGCTGTCAAGGTTAGTCACCACGATATCCGTGCTGTCATAATCGATATTTGCGTACATCTGCTTCAGTTCCTCAAGACAGTTTTTCATAAGGGCGATCTGTCTTTCGTTGTTGAGGATATCCTCATCCACAAGAGAGATATCATCCGAATACTTCTCATTAAGATAGTCGACCAGTGAGCCGATCTCCTTGTTTTTGGCACTGATAGAGATCTCTCCAATCCTGTTTAGATCAGACTTGTTGTATACGACCAGCATGTTTCTGTCTTTGAATCTCTCCATCAGCTTCCTGTCTTCTTCATCGATGTTGCTGGCATCAAGGACCAGGATTATCAGCTCCGCTTCATCAGCTGCCTGCAGGCTTTTTTCGATGCCGATCTTCTCAATCATCTCCGCATCGTCTCTGATACCGGCTGTATCGATCAGATTAAGAGTGATGTTCTTGAGATTGACCTTCCCCTCGACCAGGTCCCTGGTCGTTCCGGCGATCTCCGTGACAATGGCCTTGTCTTTTTCCAGCAATGCGTTCAGCAATGAGGATTTGCCGACATTGGGTTTGCCTATAATTACGGTATTGATGCCGTCTTTGACCACTCTGAATCTTTCAGCCTTGTCGATCATCTCTTCGCATTTCTCTATCCATTCTTCAACATGCGGTTTGACTATGTCATTGCTCATGACGACTTCGTCTTCATATTCCGGATAGTCAATGTTGACTTCGATCATGGAAATGACATCCTTCATTTCATCCATCAATGGAGTCAGAAGTCTTTCGACCGATCCGTTTACACCTCTGATCGCCGACTTGGCCTGAACCATGCTCTGGGCCTTGATCAGATCATTGACCGAATCTGCAACCGAAAGATCGATCCTGCCGTTAAGATAGGCTCTCTTGGTAAACTCACCGGGTTCTGCCAATCTGCACCCTTTTTTAAGAAGCAGATTCAGGATCAGTCTTGTGACATAGACACCGCCATGGCAGTTGATCTCCACCATGTCTTCCAGAGTATAGGACTTGCCCTTGCCAAAGAAGGATATCAGTACTTCATCAATGATCTCCCCTTCATCTCTGATATGGGAATAGACGATGGTGTTAGGTACGATCTTTTTCACATCGCTGATCTCTCTGATGATCGAAAAGCTCTCATCACCTGACATTCTGACGATCGAGATCGCACCGTCTTTCAAAGCCGTGGATATTGCACAGATTGTATCACTTAACATACACATCTATTTTAATATATTTTGAAGCAAAACGATGTCTGCGTACTTGAAAAAGGTACTTGATAAATCTTAAAATTAAATTAGCAAAAGGTTTATTCATAATTCAAAACAGGAGGGAAATGTATGGGTAAATATGTTATTACTGTAAGTCCTAAGGGAAAGTATCATTTTAATCTGCTTGCCGGCAATGGCGAGATCATCTTGTCTTCTCAGATGTATGCTTCACAAAGAGGCGCATTGAAAGGTATCAATTCAGTAACTGTCAATGCACCGGAAGCAGGGATCTGCGATCTGACAGCTGAGAAAGTTACACCGGTTTCAAATCCTAAATTTGAAATCTTCGAAGGCAAAGACAAGAAGTTCTATTTCAGACTCGTTGCCAAGAACGCTAAAGCTATCGGCTCTTCTGAAGGCTACAATGATATGTCTGCATGCAAGAACGGCATCAAGTCAGTCAAGAAGAACGCTGCAGGTGCAGTAGAAAAAGCTTCCAAAAAGAAATAATAACTGACAAAAGCTTTTCAAAAAAACATCCGTATGGATGTTTTTTTATGACAAAACGTATTTATTAGTTATATAATATTCTATGCGGACACTTAGCTCAGTTGGGAGAGCACCTCCTTGACGTGGAGGGGGTCAGGGGTTCGAGTCCCTTAGTGTCCACCATTTTACCCGTGAAAAGTGGCTTAAATAGCTGCTTTTTTTGTATTCGTGGAAAATTCGTGGAAAATTATGATTTGAATTTTCTTTTTTTGGTGGTTTTCAACAGCTCTTTTTTGTTTGTGGTAGCATAGGCATTCAAAGACATATCCTCTTTCTTATGGCCCATTAATTTCTTTGTAACGGCAGGATTAACTCCCTCTCGGTAGAGGTCTGCAGATAACGCTTTCCTCATAAGCAATGAATAGACTTTGATTCCACACGACCTGCTGACACGATACAGATAGTCACTTAATTCATTTGTGCTGAAAGGAGTTCCATCATATTTGGCAACACCTATATGAAAAACTATTGTTTTTCTTTTAAACAAACGGATCCAAATGTATCATTTGAGTCCAAATTTTATTTGCAACATTTTTGTATCATATGGGTGGTATTTTGAAACATAAATAGACCAATTTATGAATGTTTCATTAGGGTATCCCCTATTGAAACATTTCGTGAAAAAAGCAATCATACGATTGACGATGAGGATAAAAAAACGGATCCAGTTGGTTGCTGTTTCCGCATTTATTATCGTCGTTTCAATATCGCTCTCTTTCTATCAGGCGTTTCACAAAAAAGGATATATCTATTGTCTTTGTTGATTTCCCTCTATCTCATGAAGCTCATTTTATTAGAACTTTAAAAATCATCT